>DATFGS010000846.1:0-6264 GCA_035249225.1 Candidatus Methylomirabilota bacterium
CGACGATCAGGCGCGCGCCGGGAACACCCGCCGCCGCGCGGACGAGGCTCTCCACGTTCTTCTCGGGGGCCAGCCGGCCCACGAAGCCGACCAGGCCGGTCTCGCGCACGGCGTAGCCGGGCGCGAAGCGCTCGGTGTCCACGTGATTCGGCACGACGAGCACCCGCGCCGGATCGAGGCGATGCGCGGCGAGCAGGTATTCGCGCGCCGCCTCGCTCGTGACCGCCACGCGATCGGCCGCGCGCAGCGCGGCGCGCTCGAGCCGGAAGACGAGCCGGCTCCGCCACGCGCTCCGGCTCTCGCGTGCGTGGTTGACCGACCACACGTACCCGCAGCGCACCAGGAGCGGGCGGCCGGTGAGCCACTTGGCCAGCACCGCGGTCCACGCCCCCGAGGCCTGGTTGGTCTTGAGCACCGCCGCCTCGCCGATCTCCCGCCGGTAGAGCAGCGGCGCCAGCAGGCTCATGAGCGACGCGGGCAGGCCCCAGCGGTTCGGCAGCACCCGGATGCCCGCGAGGGGCGCGCCGAGTCTGCGGTCGTCCAGCCCGCCGTAGGTCACAAACGTCACCGGGCCCACCGCGGGCAGCAGCCGGCGGTAGAGCTCCACTTCCCGATCCAGAAGGCCCCGGGCCGCCCAGGTCGCGAGCGACACCCGGTAGGTGAAGAACAGCACCAGGCCGCGCCCGGCCGCCCGGGTCATGCGGGGGTCGCCCGGCAGACCGCCCAGATCTCGCTCCAGCGGATCTCGGCTTCCACCACCTCGAAGCCGCCGCGGCCGATCTCCTCGCGGAACTCGCTCTCCCGGTACTCGGTGAAGTGCGTCGGGTCCAGCCGGTGGTCGACCCCGAGCTCAGCCTTGAGCGGCACCCGCCAGTCGCGCTCGAAGAGCGGCACCCGCACCAGCAGCCGCCGCGGGCCGATCCGCTCCCGGACGCGCCGGAGGAACTCGACGCGCTGGTCGAGGTGCTCGAGCACGTTGGAGAGAACCACCACGTCGAAGGCCTCGCCGTCCGCCACCGCCAGCGCGTCCCCGACGCGGAAGCGCAGGCGCTCGTGCCGGTAATGGGCCTGCGCGTGCGCGATCGCGCCCGCGTCGCGGTCCACCCCGGTCACGAACGCGCCGGTGCGCGTGGCCACGTCCCAGTCCACCACCCCGTTGCCGCACCCGACGTCGAGCACCCGCTCGCCCGCCTGGATGTGGCGCGCGAAGAAGTCGTGGTAGGCGGTGAGCCGATGCTTGGGGTGGAGCCCCCCGCCGTAGCGCACCGCGGTGACCGAGGTGTAGTGGTAGAGCAGGTTGTCGAGCCGCAGGAGCAGGCGGAGCAGGGCGCGCATCATGCGCGGCGCTCCGCGAGCGCGGTGAAGAGCCGGGCGTATTCGCGGGCCACCGTCTCGGTGAGGTACGGCTCCATCGCCTGCCGCGCCCGCGGCGACCAGCGCGCGAGCAGCCCCGGCTCGGCCACGATCCGGTCGAGCGCTTCCTCCCACTCCGCGGGCGTGTCGCAGATCAGGCCGCCTTCCTCCGGCACGAGCACCTCGCGGTACGAGGGCACCGGCGAGGCCACCGCGGGCACGCCCTCCGCCATGAACATCCCGATCTTGAACGCGCTGTGTCCCCGGTTGTACGGGGTGTCGAGCTCGCGGGGCGCGATGGAGAAGTCGCCGCGGAGGAGGTCGCGTGGGATGGAGGCGTGCCGCCACCGAACGAAGCGAAAGCGCGTCGAGAGCCGCGGCCGCCGCTCCGAGATGATTAGCAGCGGGATGTCCCGCTTGGTAAGCAGCGCGATCCACGGCTCGAGCTCCGGCGCCTTCACCGCGGCGCCGCACCACACCGCCACCGGCGGGTGCGCCCGGCGCCACCAGCGCACGCGGCTGTCGTAGGTCTTGACGAAGCGGAAGTGGGCGCGATCCACCGAATCGGGCAGGAGCTCCACGCGCGCGTGATGGGCGCGGGCCCGCTCCGCGATGAAGCGGGAGGCGGCGAGCACCGTGTCGGCGCTCGCGGTCATGGCCAGACACTCGCTCACGTGCTCGCGCGTGACGCCGTAGCCGCCGGGCAGCAGGCCCGTCTCGTCGTAGTAGTTCACGCAGAGGTCGAGCGCGATCCGCTGGCCGCGCGCCCGGAGCCGCTCGGCCAGGCGCCGGCTCGCCTCATCCTGCCGCCGGACGAAGACCGCGACGTCGGCGGGGGCGTCCTCGTCGTTGACCACGGACCGGACACCGAGCCGCTCCAGGTGCGGCAGGAGCTGCAGGGCGCGGATCCAGACGGAGGCCGGCATGCGATCGAACCGCCGGTGGGCGACCGGCAGGTGCCAGGCCACGAGCGGCCCGCTAGCGATGGCCGGCTCCCAGCCGCCGGCTCGCGTCGCGGAGGAGACCGCTCAACCGGCCGATCGGCCCGGGCACGGGGCGGCGCACAGCGCCGGCGGCGGCGGCGAGGTATCGCGGAAACAGCACGTCGAAGGCGAAGTGCTCCTGGGCCCGACGGCGCGCCGCCGCCGACAGGGCGGGCCGGCGCGCGAGCACCCCGGCCAGGCCCTCGCCGAAGGTCTCCGGCTGCACGGCGGCCCCGCAATTCCCGACCAGCTCCGGCGTGCCTCCGCTGGCGCGATAGAGGACGGGCAGCCCGCTCGCCATACCTTCCAGCACCACGTTCGGGCACGCCTCGTTCTCGGCCAGGATCAGCAGGCTCTCGCAGGAGCGTAGCAGGCGCGGGAGCCGCTCCCAGTCCGCGTGGCCGATCCGGATCACGTTCGGCAGCTCGGGGAGATCGGCGTACTGGCCGACCAGCACGAAGGTCACCTCCGGGTGGCGCCAGGCCAGCGGGCCCAGGTGCGCGCTGCCCTTCATGGGATTCGTGCTCCAGGTGACGTGAATCACGCGGGTCGTCCCGGGCAGCTCCTCCCGCGGCCCGTCAGGCGTGAAGCGCTCGACGTCCACCGGGTTGTGGATCACCGGCCCGTCCTGCCCGATGACTCGATAGCGGACCCGGGTCGCGTCGCGGCCGTAGGCGCTCTGGAACACGCTGACGTCGGCCAGCGTGTTGACCAGGCCCTGGCGCGTGTCCGAGGCGGCGTCGCGTCCGTAGTCCTGCGCGGAGCCGTCGATGCGGTGCAGCACGCGCCCGGCCGGATGGCCGCGCTTGGCCCGGAGCACGCGGCGAAACGGCACCACCCACGAGTTGACGATGAGCACGTCCCACGGTGCCTCGATCGCCTCGGTGTGCGGCACGCCGCGCGCGTCGAGCCAGCGGCGGAAGTTGCGAAAGAAGGAGTACATGCCTCCCTGGGCGGCCTCCGCGATCGGGATACAGAGCCTCACCGCCTAGGAAGATTTCCGGAGGACCGTGCGGGGCACGGGGCTCCCGTCGAGCGGGAGCGCGCCCTCCATCACCTGGAAGCGCTCCGCGAGGTAGCGGAGCGCGGCGAGCCGCTCCTGCGCGCGCCGCTCGATCTCGTCGCCCCCGCCGTCCGGCCGGACGTAGTCGAAGACGAAGTGACCCCCCGGCTTCAGGCAGCCGTCGAGGTCCTGCACCACCGCCAGCGGATTCGGGATGTACTTGAACGACTGCAGGCAGATCAGCATGTCGTACGTCTCGTCGAGCGGCGGCTTGCCTCCCGGCTCTATGACGAGGGTGCGGACGAACGGCAGCGCGCGGAACTTCCAGCGCGTGAAGTGGAAGAGCAGATACGGGATGTCCGCGCACGTCAGCCGCAGGTCCAGGTGGCGGTGGTAGCGGAGCAGGCTGGTGGTGATCGGCGCCAGGCCGCAGCCATACTCGCACACGTGGCCGCCGCGCGGGATGTAGCGCACGAGGCGGCGGGCCTGCAGCGGATGGAGCGCGAGCCGATATTGATGGTGGAAGAGCTGGTGGACGCTTCGCGCGTCGAGCCAGCCCTGGCGCTGGGGCAGGCTCTCCACGGCCGCGAGCGGCTGCCCGATCCGCTGCCGGTAGACCCCGTGCAGGAAGTGGAACTCGTGCGGGTCGATTGAACGGTTGCCGAGCCCACCGACCCAGTACTGGCAGAACTCCTCGAACCAGTCGAGTCGCAGGTGCGAGTGAATCAGACGCTCGTGGAGCCCGGTCTTGATCAGGAAGCCGGTGGCGTACAGGCGCACCCACGCGCGGAGACCCCAGAGCGGGTCGAGGCCGTCGCCGCTGCGGGCGCGCGGCGAGGCGGCGCCGAGCGCCTCCTGCGTCTCGAAGAGCGCGGGCAGGTCGGGTCGGAAGTCGTCGAATCGATTGCCGGCCGACGCCATCGGTCCGATCACACCGGATCGTCTTCCTCCGGCAGGTGGCCGGTGGGGGCGTCCGGACTCGCCCACACCGTCTTCCCGTCGGAGGTCTTGAACGGATCGTGGCCCCACTTGAGACAGGTCCGGCAGAGCTCCGGCTCCTCGTCCGGCCGCAGCGCGGCCCCGTCGATCCGCCGCCGGAGCTCCACGTAGCGGTCCGAGTTCCACACCTCGGTGAGCGTCTGCTTGCCGAGGTTGCCGACGATCTCCTTGCCCTCGATGTCGTAGCAGCACGGGACGACGTCGCCGTTATAGTAGACGAAGATCGCCCGGTAGATGTCGAGGCAGGGCTTGAGATGCAGGCGCCGCTGGTACTGCGGGTCACGCGGGACCTCCTCGGGATCGGTGACCGCGAAGGTCTTGGCGAAGAAGTTGAGCCCCATCTTACCGGCCATGGACCTCGCCTGCTCGATCTCGTGCTCGTTGTTGCGGAGCGCGATCATCTGCCACTCGAGGCGGATGGGATTGCCCTGGGTGCGGGCCTTGTCCACCATCATCTGCATGTTGCGGTGGACGCGCACGAACTGGCCGCCCACCCGGTTCTTCTGGTAAACCTCCTCGGTGACCCCGTCCACCGAGAAGCGCATCATGTCGAGGCCGGCGTCGAGGATGCGGTCGGCCATCGCCGGGGTCAGCGGCAGGCCGTTGGTGAAGAGCTGCGTCTCCATCCCGCGCGCTTTGGCCAGGCGCACCATCTCGGGCAGCTCCTTGTGCAGCAGCGGCTCGCCCTGGAAGTGGAGCTGCATCTTCCGGATTCCGAACTCGGCGGCGTCGCCCACAATCTTCCGGTAGAGATCCATCTCCATGTTGCCCATCCCGCGGGGCAGGAGATCGTGTTCGGTGGAGGCGAGCGCGTTCTGCATACCGACCAGGCAGAACGGGCAGTTGAGGTTGCAGCGGCTCGTCGGCTCTACCGAGAGCATGCGGGGCCGGTTCTGGCCGGTGACCCGATCGGCGACCCGGCGGAGCTTGCGCTTGACGCGATCGTACGTGTTCATCGTGTGGACTCCATGGCGGCGCCCGTCGGAGGAACCAGGGTCGCGCGAATGAGCTTGGCGTATCGGGCCACCGCCCGCTCGGCGGACAGCGCGCGGCCGCGGGCGACCGCGCGCTCGCGCCAGCGCGCGGTGGGATCGAGAATCAGGGCGAGGTCGGCGTCCAGGTCCGCGGACAGCGGCACACCCGCGTCGCCGACCACCTCCGGCGTCCCCCCGCTCGGGTGGTAGAGGACGGGCAGGCCGCTGGCCAGCGCCTCGATGGGCGTGTTCGGGCAGGGCTCGAGCTCGGAGGGGAAGAACAGGACATCGGCGCTGCGCATGAGCGCGGCGACCTGCTCGCGGCCGACGAGGCCGTGGGCGATCACCCGGGGATCAGCGAGGAACGGCAAGCCCGCCTCGGCGTGCCGGCCCGCGAGGTGCAGCCGGCCGTCCGGGGGCAGGGCGGCCAGCAGCGCGGCCAGGCGGTCGAGGCGCTTCGACTCCCCCACCCCGTGCGAGACGTGCAGCGCGACGGGCCGGCCAGCCAGCGCTAGGTGCGGGCCCTCCGGCGTGAACACCGCGGTGTCCGCACCGTTGTGGATAACCACCGCGCGGGGCGCCACGCAGAGCGGGCCCATGTTCTCGCGGACGAAGTCGCTCTGAAACACGGTCACGTCGGCAAGCGCGTTCAGGCGCGCGATCGCCCCGTGCTTGCGGGAGCGCCAGCCCCGCTCTCCCGGATCGCGGCGCTCGTCGAGGCGGTGCAGGATCTTGACCCCGCGGCGCCGCTGCCGCTTGAGAGTACCCGCGTCGCCGTGGTGGGAGAAGACCAGGATGGCCTCCACCGCCGCCGCCGCGTCGAAGCCGACCGTGATCCCCGCGCGCGGCAGCCACTCCGCGAGCACGCGCGCGAACGAGACGCTGCCACCGCCCGCGGTCACGTGGGGATCGAGGGTCAGCGCCACTCTCACGGCCGGCCCTCCGCGGCCGC
>DATFGS010000847.1:0-3775 GCA_035249225.1 Candidatus Methylomirabilota bacterium
TGATCGCCTCATCGGTGAGGGGGAACGGATGGACGGAGCGTCGCGCGAGATCGGGTGCCCGGAATGTGTCGAGCTGCTCGCGGACTATATCGACGGTTCCCTGCCCCAGGAACAGATCGCGCAGCTCGAATGGCACCTGGATGGCTGCCCGCCCTGTGTGGCCTTCGTCAACACCTACAAGGGTACGGTCAACGCCGCCCGCCGCCTCCGTGAGCACCCCGAGACCAACCTCCCCGCCGAGCTCCGCCAGAAGTTGATCGCGTTCCTGAAGCGCTCCGACGCGTCACGGTAGCTCGGAGGGGGGCTGCGCCCCCTTCCGACCCCCCCCCCAAGAAGCACAGCCTTTCGCGGGCGAAGCCCGCGCTCGAAGCGGACGATCCTACTGGCGTGGCTAGGTCAGCACGAGGTCGGGCTGCGCGGTGACCACGCCGATCTCCCAGACGGGCTCGTTCGCGCGGGCGAAGGCTTCGTGGACCGCGGCGGCGCGGGCGGCGTCGACGGCGAAGAGGAGGCCGCCGGAGGTCTCGGACTCGCAGAGCAGCTTGACGAGCGCGTCGGGGACCGCGGGGTCCACTCGGAGACGGCCGAAGACCTTTTCCAGGTAGTCGCGGTTGCGGCCCATGCCGCCGCTGAAGCTGCCCTGGTCCGCGAGCGCCCGCGCGCCCGGCAGGAGCGGCAGATCTGCATGGCGGATCACCAGGCCGGCTCCGGAGGCCTCCACCATCTCGCTGGCGTGCCCGAGGAGCCCGAAGCCGGTGATGTCGGTGGCGCCGGTCGCGCCCGTCTCCTGCGCTACCCGGGCCGCCACGCGATTGAGGCGCAGCATGCTCTGCACCGCGCCGTCCAGCACCGCGCGCTCGCACCGGTCGTTCTTGGCCGCGGTCGCGATCACCCCGGTGCCGAGCGGCTTGGAGAGGAACACGCGCTGGCCCGGGCGGAGCCCGCCCTTGATCAGGATGCGCCGCGGATCCACGCGGCCGGTCACGCACAGGCCGTACTTGGGCTCCGCGTCCACCACGGTGTGGCCGCCCGCGATGACGCCGCCCGCCTCGCGCACCTTGTCGGCGCCGCCCCGGAAGACGGCCGCGATGATGTCCTTGGGCAGCTCGCGCGGGAAGCCGGCCACGTTGAGCGCGAACAGCACCTGCCCGCCCATCGCGTACACGTCGGACATCGAGTTGGCGGCCGCGATCGCCCCGAAGAGGTACGGGTCGTCCACGATGGGCGGGAAGAAGTCGACCGTCTCCACGATGGCCACGTCGTCGGTCACGCGGTAGACCGCGGCGTCGTCGCTCCGGCCGAGCCCGACCAGCAGGTCGGCATGCTCCTCGTCGCGCAGGTCACCGAGCACGTCCTGGAGATCTCCAGGACCCATCTTCGACGCTCACCCCGCGCAGGCCGCGTAGGCGGTGAGGCGGATCTCCTTGCCGGTCTTCGGATCGATCAGCTTCGGGTCCATGATGGAGGAACGGGACCGCGTCCGGCGGTCAGACGGCCTCGGCCTCGACGAAGGCGCGGAAAGCCTCGGCGAGCGGGGAGCGGCTGCGCTCCCGGTGGGTCGCGAGGTAGAAGGCACGCGTGATCTTGAGATCCTTCACGCGCAGACCCCAGACGCTGCCCGCCCGGCACTCCTCCTCGACGGCCCGCCGCGACACGAGCGACACCCCGACCCCGGCCTTCACCGCCTGCTTGATCGCCTGGGTCGACCCCATCTCGCCGACCACACGGAAGGCGGCGATGTCGGCGCCCGCCTGCACGAGCGCGGCCTCCAGCGCCGCCCGCGTCCCCGAGCCGCGCTCGCGGAGCAGGAGCGGCTCGCCCCGCAGCTCCTCCAGCGTGACCTGCTTGCGCCCCTGCCAGGGATGCGCGGGGCTCACGATGAGGACGATGTCGTCGGGCAGCAGCTCGCGGAAGTCGATGCCCCGGTGGCCCGATCGCGCCCCGACCACGCCCACCTCGGCGCGGCCCTCGGCCACCCACTCCGTCACCGCCTGGCTGTCACCGATCAGCAACGTGATCGCGATGTCCGGGAACTTCTCCTTGAAGCGGCCGATCAGCGCGGGAAGGATGTACTCGCCGGGAATCGTGCTCGCGCCCACGAGCAGCTCCCCGCTCATCCGTCCCTGGAAGCTCTCCATCGCCTGCCGCGTCTCGCGCGACAGGGCGAGAAGGCGCTGCGCGTAGCCCTGCAGCAGCGCGCCCCCCTTGGTCACCGCGGCCCCGCGGCCGAGGCGATCGAGCAGCCGGACACCCAGCTCGTCCTCGAGGCTCTTGATGTGCTCCGAGACGGTGGGCTGCGTCAGGAACAGCGCGTCGGCGGCCTTCGAGAACGAGCCGAGCTCGGCGACCTTGAGGAAGATCTCGAGCTGGCGTAGATCCACGGACCCGAGTATAGGAGCGCGCCCGGGCCGTGTAAAGCCGAGGGGGCCCCCCGGCACGGCGGCCAGAGACACGAAAGGGGCCCGGGGGGCCCCTCGTCGGTCGTGGCGGCCTGCTCGCCGGCTCAGCGGCAGCCGCACCCGCCACCGCAGCAGCCCCCGCCGCCACCCATGGGCGCGGGGGACGCGTCGCTCATGCGCCCGCCGGTCTTCACGCCGACGACGGACAGCCGCCGGCTGACGCGCTCACTCTCGCAGGAGGCGCACACCACCGGCCCTGGACGCTGCACGAGCTTCTCGAACTCGGCCCCGCAGGCCAGGCACGCGTATTCGTAGATGGGCATGACGCCGCTCCGATCTTTCTCCCGCCCAGGCCGCGGCTACTGCCCGCCGCGCTGGACGTAGCTCTTCACGAACTCCTCGGCATTCTCCTCGAGGATGTCGTCGATCTCGTCCAGGAGGTTGTCCAGCTCCTCCTTGATCTTCTTGCCCTTCTTGGACAGCTCGGCGCTGCCCGCCCCGCCGTCGTCGCCGCCCTCGGCGGGCTTGGTCGGCCTCGTTTCCTTCTTCTTCTGCTCAGCCATGGGACGTTACCTCCTGGCCCCGGTCCGCGGAGCCGGCGTCAGGGCCTAGACGGACGGCAGCACGATCCCCTGCTGGCCCTGATACTTCCCCTGCCTGTCAGCATATGACGTCTCGCAGGCCTCGTCCGATTCAAAGAACAGGACCTGCGCGATGCCCTCGTTGGCGTAGATCTTCGCGGGAAGGGGCGTGGTGTTGCTGATCTCGAGCGTCACGTACCCCTCCCACTCCGGCTCGAACGGCGTCACGTTCGTGATGATGCCGCACCGCGCGTAGGTCGACTTCCCCACACAGATCGTCAGCACGTTGCGCGGGATCTTGAAGTACTCCACCGAGCGCCCCAGCGCGAACGAGTTGGGCGGGATCACCGCGACCTCGCCCTGGACGTCAACGAAGGAACGCGGATCGAAGCGCTTGGGATCCACGATCGTGGTGTTGATGTTCGTGAAGATCTTGAACTCGTCCGCGATGCGGATGTCGTAGCCGTAGGAGGAGAGCCCGTAGGAGATCCCGCCCTTGCGCACCTGCCGGTCCTCGAAGGGCTTGATCATGCCCTTCTCTACGGCCATGCGGCGGATCCACCGGTCGCTCTTGATCACGCGTACACCTTGGACCGATCGTACTGCCTGCTCCGAGCGGGAGTCAAGTCTCGGGCAGTCTCTCCCACGTCGCGCCCGCCGCGTCCACCGGCAAGCGGAGCGCCCGGCCCGCGAGTCCGGCCTCCCGGAGCGCGCGCTCCATCGCGCGCGCGACCGCATCGCCGCCGCCGCGCACCGCCGCGAGCATCGAGGGGCCCGCGCCGCTCAGGACGCAGC
>DATFGS010000848.1:0-2913 GCA_035249225.1 Candidatus Methylomirabilota bacterium
CTGGCGATCGCGGGGGACGCGGGCGTCGAGCCCGACGTGGCCGGGCTGGTGGCGGCCGCGCGGAGCGAGTGGGGAGGCGTGGACGTCATGGTCAACTCGGCGGCGGTGCGCCTGCAGTCGCCGCTGACCGAGATCTCGGCCGCCGACTTCGCGGAGGTGCTGCGCATCAACCTGGTCGGCGCCTTCGTGCTCACCAAGCTCGTGACCGGGCCGATGCGGGAGCGCGGCGGCGGGAGCGTGATCCACATCGGCTCCGCGCTGGGCACCGCGGCCGCGCCGTTCTTCTCGCCCTACGTCGCCTCCAAGGGCGGGCTCAACGCGCTGACCCGCGCCGCCGCGGTCGAGCTCGTGCGGGATGGCATCCGCGTCAACGTGGTGGCGCCGGGGACCATCGACACCGTCATCAACGCGGGCGTGAGCGAGTTCCGGCGGAACATGCTGCAGCACCGCATCCCGATCGGGCGCGCGGGGCACGTGGACGACATCGCCTCCGCGTGCCTCTACCTGGCCTCCGATGCCTCGCGCTACGTGACCGGCTCGACGCTGGCGGTGGACGGCGGCTGGACCGCGTCGTGACCGTGCCGCCGCCCGGCGGCGAGCGAGCCGGCCCTCACGCGGGCTCCGAGCGAAGCGAGGAGCATGTAGACGTCGTGGCGGCGGTGATCGAGCGCGGGGGCCGGATCCTCATCGCGCGGCGGCACGTGGGCAGCCACCTGGGCGGGCTGTGGGAGTTTCCCGGCGGGAAGCGGCAGGCCGGCGAGACGCCGGAGGCGGCGCTGGTCCGGGAGATCCGGGAGGAGCTCGACGCGGCGGCGACGGTGGGCGAGCTGCTGCAAGACGTCGAGTGGCGGTATCCCGGGAAGACGGTGCGGCTGCGCTTCTTCCGCTGCGCGATCGTTGACGAGCCGCGCGCCGCGGAGGGCCAGGAGATCGCCTGGGTGGCGCCAGCGGATCTGGGCCGCTACGAGTTCCCGCCCGCCGACGCCGGGCTGGTGGAGCGGCTCAGGCGCCGCTGACCGCGAGCGCGGCCCGGCGCCGCCGCGCGCTCAGCAGCAGGATCCCCGCGTACACGGCCAGCCCGACCGCCTGGAGCGGGCCGGTGCGCACGATGAGCATCCCGGCCGCCACGAGGCACAGCCAGCGTAGCCAGCCCTCCACGGGGCCCGCCGCGTGCCCGACCACGAACGACGCCAGCGCGATGGCCGAGACCGCGGCCAGCGCCGACAGCAGGACGATCTGCGGCCAGGTCCCCCGCAGCAGCAGCTCCTGGTGGTAGACGAAGGCGAACGGCACGAAGAAGCCGGCCACCCCCAGCCGGAAGGCCTCGATGCCGGTGGCGAACATGTCGGCCCCCGCGATGTTGGCGGCGGCGAAGGCGGTGACCGCATCGGGCGGCGTGAGGTCCGACAGCACCGCGTAGTAGAAGACGAAGAGGTGGGCGGCGAGCAGGCTCACTCCGAGATTGCCCATGGCCGCCGCGCCCACCGTGACCGCGATGACGTAGGCCGCGGTGGTCGGGATGCCGGTGCCGAGCACGGACACCACGATGAAGACGAGCACCATGGCCACCAGCAGGATCCCGCCGGCCATCTCCACCACCACCCCGCTGAAGGCGAGCGCGGCGCCGGTGCGGGTCAGCACGCCCACGATCATGCCCGAGCCGGCCAGCGCCACCGCGATGGTCGCGGCAGAGCACGAGGCCTCGGTCAGCGCTTCCCAGCACCGCCGCGGGGTCATCCACGTCTGCCGGTCGAGGAAGGAGAGCGCGAAGGTCACCGCGATCGTGTAGAAGGCGGCCCCCGTCGGCGAGTAGCCCTGGGCCAGCAGGTACACGATGAGGCCGAACGGGATGACGAAGTAGCCGCGGCGCAGCACCGGGCCCCAGGAGGGCAGCTCCGAGCGCGGCACCGGGCGCATGCCGTAGCGGAGGGCCAGGAAGTGCACCATCGCCATCAGGCCCACGTAGTAGAGGATGGCCGGGATGGCGGCCGCCTTGATGATGTCGAAGTACGAGATCCCGGTGACCTCGGACATGATGAACACGCCCGCGCCCATGACCGGCGGCATGATCTGCCCGCCGGTGCCCGCGATGGCCTCGATGGCCGCCGCGTTCTTGGCGGTGTAGCCGCCCTTCTTCATGAGGGGGATCGTGAAGGAGCCGGTGGCGTAGACGTTGGCCACCGTCGAGCCCGAGATGGTGCCGAAGAGCGCGGAGGCGATGATCGCGATCTTGGCGGGGCCGCCGCGGGCCCAGCCGGCCAGGCGCACCGCGAGGTCGATCACGAACTCCCCGACCCCGGCCTTCATCATGACCGCCGCGAACAGGACGTAGATGAACAGGATGTTGGACGAGATGCCGGTCAGGAAGCCGTACATGCCCTCGTCGCCGGCCAGGTAGACGAACTCGACCATCCGGGGGAACGAGTAGCCCTTGAAGTTGAACAGGCCGGGGATCCACTGGCTGGTTCCCAGGTAGACGAGCGAGACGCAGATGGTGACCGCCATCCACGGCGACAGCGATCGGCGGCAGGCCTCGATCACGAGGACGGCCATGATGGAGCCGATGACCACCTCGATGGGGAGCACCGGCGAGGCGCCTTCCCAGCGGTGGTTGAGGCGGTCCGCGTCCCAGATCAGGTACAGGCTGCCGACCGCGGCGAGCGCGGCCCACAGCCAGTCGAAGGCGCTCGGCCGCATGCGCGGCGAGCGGGCGTTGAACGGGAACGCCACGAAGACCAGCGGGATCAGGAACAGCAGGTGCACCGAGCGCTGCAGCCGGGGCTCCAGGGTGCCGTAGCCCGCGGTGTAGAGATGAAAGAGGGCGGCCGACGCCGCGTAGGCGCCGGCCGCCCAGTAGACCCAGCCCTCGAGCTTTCTGATTCGCTACCCCTTTACTTGAGCCAGCCCTTCTCT
>DATFGS010000849.1:0-11113 GCA_035249225.1 Candidatus Methylomirabilota bacterium
AGCACTCAAGGCGGCGGTCTACGATCTCTGCAAGCAGTACCCGGCCGAGTACTGGCGCGAGCTCGACGCCAAGCGCGAGTACCCGGAGGCCTTCGTCGGCGAGCTGACCAAGGCGGGCTACCTGGCGGTCCTCATCCCCGAGGAGTACGGCGGCGGCGGGCTCGGCATCATGGAGGCCGCCCTCATCCTCGAGGAGATCGGGCGGGCGGGCGGCAACCCGGCGGCCTGCCACGCCCAGATGTACATCATGGGCACGGTGCTGCGGCACGGCACGGAGGCGCAGAAGCGCGAGTACCTGCCGAAGATCGCGGCCGGCGAGCTGCGCCTGCAGGCCTTCGGGGTCACCGAGCCCAACGCGGGCTCGGACACCACCAAGCTGCAGACCACGGCTGTCAAGAAGGCGGACAAGTACGTGGTGAACGGCCAGAAGATGTTCATCTCGCGCGTGCTGCAGTCGGACCTCATGCTGCTGCTCGCCCGCACCACCCCGGTGGACCAGGTCAAGAAGAAGACGGACGGGCTGAGCGTCTTCCTCATCGACATCCGCGAGCTGAAGGGCAAGGGGCTCGACGTCCGCCCGCTCCGGATGATGATGAACCACTCCACCAACGCCCTCTTCTTCGACAACATGGAGATCCCGGCCACCAGCCTGATCGGCCAGGAGGGCCGGGGCTTCTCCTACATCCTCGACGGCATGAACGCCGAGCGCATCCTGGTCGCGTCCGACTCGCTGGGCGACGCGCGCTGGTTCACCGAGAAGGCGGTCGCCTACGCGGGCCAGCGCGTGATCTTCGGCAAGCCGATCGGGGCCAACCAGGGCGTGCAGTTCCCGATCGCCCGGGCGCACGTCAACATCGAGGCCGCCGATCTCATGCGCACCAAGGCCGCGCGGATGTTCGACGCGGGCATCCCGTGCGGTCCCGAGGCCAACATGGCCAAGTACCTGGCCTCCGAGGCGGCGATCGAGGCGGGCAACGCGTGCATCGACTGCCACGGCGGCTACGGCTTCGCGGAGGAGTACGACATCGAGCGCAAGTTCCGCGAGTCGCGCCTCTACCGGGCCGCGCCGATCAACAACAACCTGGTCATCGCCTACGTCGGAGAGCACGTCCTGGGCATGCCCCGGTCCTATTGAGGGTAGTCCCCACGAGAGGAGCAATGTTAGGCCCGATCCTCGAAGGCGAGCGCGTCCGGCTCGAGCCGCCGCGGCCGGAGTATCTCCCGGCCTACCAGCGGTGGTTCGCGGACATGGAGGTGACGCGGTACCTGCTCTACCGCTTCCCCTTCACCACGAAGTGGGAGGAGGAGTGGCTCGAGCGGGTGGGCAACGACCCGAGCCAGGTGATGTGGGCGATCGTGCTCAAGCACAACGGCCGCCTGATCGGCAACGCGGCGCTCGAGCATATCGACTGGCGCAACCGCCGCGCGGAGAGCGGCACCGTGATCGGCGAGAAGGACGAGTGGGGGAAGGGCTACGCGGGCGAGGCCATGCGCCTGCGCACCCGCTACGCCTTCCGCGAGCTCGGGCTCGAGACGGTCACCACGCGGGTGGTCCTCGCCAACGCGGCGAGCCGCCGGGGCCTCGAGCGGGCCGGGTATCGCCAGGCCGGGGTGCTGCGCCACCACTACTTCGTGGACGGCCGCTGGCACGACGCGTGGGTGGGTGAGATCCTGAAGGACGAGTGGGAAGCGACACAGGAGACGACACGATGAAGCTCCCGAGACGCGTGACGATCTGCGAGGTGGGGACCCGGGACGGGTTCCAGATCGAGCCCGAGTTCATCCCGACCGACCAGAAGATCGAGGTGGTGAACCGGCTGGCCGCCGCGGGCCTGCCCCGCATCGAGGTGACCTCCTTCGTGTCGCCCAAGGCCATCCCCCAGCTCCGGGACGCCGCCGAGGTGATGGCCGCGATCACGCGCCGGCCCGGGACGACCTACTCGGCGCTGGTGCCCAACGACAAGGGCGCGGTGCGGGCGGTGGACGCGCGGGTGGACGAGATCCACACCGTGGTCTCGGCGAGCGAGAGCCACAACCTCGCCAACGTGAACATGACCATCGGGGAGTCGCTGACCAAGCTCGGCGCGGTCGCCGAGGTGGCCCGGCGCGCGGGCGTGCCGGTGGTCTCCGGCATCTCCTGCTCCTTCGGCTGCCCGTTCGAGGGCGACGTGCCGGTCGCCCATCTCGAATCGGTGGTCGCGCGGCTCGTGGACATGGGCGCGCGCGGCATCGGCCTCGCCGACACCACCGGCATGGCCAATCCCGCGCAGGTGGGCCGCGTGCTCGACCGCCTGGTGCCGCGCTTCCCCGGGGTCGAGTGGACGCTCCACACCCACGACACCCGGGCGATGGCGATCCCCAACATCCTCGCCGCGATGGAGTACGGGGTCACGCATTTCGACGCCTCCATCGGCGGCCTCGGCGGCTGCCCCTTCGCGCCCGGCGCCTCCGGCAACGTGTGCACCGAGGACCTCATCCACTGCCTGCACGCGATGGGCGTGGAGACCGGCGTGGATCTCGACGCGCTGATCGAGACGTCGAAGCGCGTGCAGGCGATCGTGGGCCGCGGGCTGCCCGGCCAGCTCGTGAAGGCGGGCAAGTGGGACCGGCGCTACCCGCTCCCCGACGGGGTGCGCGAGCGCATCCCCGCGCGCGCATGACCAAGACCGCGACCCGGATGCTGCGGTTGATGGACAGAGCCGTCACCGAGTGGACGCTCCCGGTGATCGGCCGCGAGAAGGGGCGCGTGCTGCGCCGGCTCCTGCTCAAGCACCAGCCCCGGCGCGGCATCGAGGTCGGCTCGCTCTTCGGCTACTCCGCCATCCTGGTGGCCGGCCACCTGCCCCGCGGCGGGCGCCTCACCTGCGTGGAGCAGAATCCCTACCTGGCCAAGTTCGTCGAGTACAACGCGGAGGCCGCGGGGCTCGGCAAGCGCGTGAAGGTGGTGGTGGGCGACGCGCTCCGGGTGCTGCCGCTCCTGCGCGGGCCGGTGGACTTCTTCCTGATCGACGCCAAGAAGGAGGACTACCTCGACTACCTGCGCGCGGTGGAGCCGCGGCTGGTCAAGGGCGCCCTGATCGTGGCCGACAACACCGGCATGTTCCGGCGCGACGTGAAGGCCTATCTCGACCACGTGCGCGCGGGCGGCCGCTACCAGAGCCGCGAGCACGACTTCGGCTTCGACTGCATGGAAGTCTCCGTGTTCCGCGGGTAGCGGGCGCGCATGTTCGGCGAGCAGCACGACCCGGAGTTCCTCAAGCACCTCTTCGAGACCACCGAGATCCTGCGCAAGCCGGTCGCGGGCATCATCGCGGGCTACCACGTGCTGCCCTACATCCTGGTGGGCCCGCAGGAGGCGAAGCCGGCCTCCTCGGTGGAGATCCGCGGCAAGATCAAGGTCTCTCCGCGCCTGGTCCTGGCTCCCGGGCGCGCCGGCCAGACCTACGGCGACCTCTTCAAGGAGAACGAGCTGATGGACGAGGCCCTGATCGCGCGGGTCTTCTCCTTCGCCTACTCCAATCGCCACCAGGTGACGCTCGAGAGCGAGGATCTGAAGATCCAGCGCCTGGATCGCAACCCGCAGGCCCAGGTCGAGCGGGCGCTCGACGAGCTGACCCAGCGCGAGGTCATCAATACCGGCGTGATCCTGGCCCCCAACGTCCGCTTCTACCCGGTCTCCCTCGACCGCTTCATCACCGAGATCCTGGACCAGGAGTTCAAGCCGTAGGCGCGGGCCCGGTGATCGCCATGCCGACCATGGAGGAGTACCTCACCCGCCCCGTCCGCGATCGCATCGCCCGCCTGCGGAGCACGCCCGACGAGGTGGCCCGGGTGCTGGACGGCAAGGACGCGCGAACGCTGTCGCGGCGGCCGGACACGCGGAGCTGGGCCCCGACGGAGATCGTGTGCCACCTGCGGGACGTGGAGGAGCTGTTCCTCGTCCGCTTCCAGACCATCCTCGCGGTGGAGGAGCCGCCGATCCTCACGCTCAGCGCGACCCCGGAGGCGCTCGCCCGCTGGGGTATCGGCGGCGGGATCGGCCATCCGCTCGATCCGGAGCGGTGGGCGGAGGAGCGCCAGTACTCGCGCAGTGACGGCCTCGAGGCGCTTCGCGCGTTCGGGCGGCGGCGGCGCGAGGTGATCGGGTTGCTCGAGGGGCTTCACCCCGGCCAATGGCGACGCGGGGGCATCCATCTCGCGCGTGGCCGCATGGAGCTCGCCGAGTGGGTGGCGAGCCTCGCCGGCCACGACGACAATCATCTGGGCCAGCTCCAGCGCGCGGTCAACGGCCGGCCCTGATGGCGGAGCCCTTGGAGGACACACCATGACCACCGACAAGTACGACTGGGACGGCATCGTCAACGGCCTCAACCAGTACCTGCGCCTGCGCTCGATCCCGATCGGGATGAAGCTCTTCGAGACCGTCGACGAGATGGAGGCCATCCCCAAGATCCGCCGCCCGAAGAGCAAGCACACCACCGACCAGATCGTGGCCCAGGCGCGCCAGCTCGGCTGGACGGTCGGCATCACGATGGCGGACCTCATCGGCGCCCAGTGCGGCGCGGTCATCGGCCTGCACCCCCAGGACGAGGAGTGGCTCTCCGGCAAGCGCATGGCCGGCGTGTGGTTCAAGACCCAGGAGGACGCGAGCCTCCACCAGCACGCGATGGACTGCGTGCCCCACGGGCGCTACCGCGCGATGGCGGTCGCCCCGCTCACCTCCGGGCGCCTCGATCCGCCGGACATCTGCCTCATCTACGGCACGCCGGGGCAGATGATCTTCTTCATCAACGGGCTGCAGTGGATCGGCTACAAGAAGATGTCGTTCACCTCGGTGGGCGAGTCGGCCTGCGCGGATTCCTGGGGCAAGGCGCTCAAGACCGGCGAGCCCGCGCTGACCATTCCCTGCTACGCGGAGCGCCGCTACGGCGGCGTGGCCGACGACGAGCTCCTGATGGCGATCCCGCCGCGCTTCCTGCCCAAGGTCGTCGAGGGCCTGGCCGCCCTCAGCAAGAACGGCCTGCGCTACCCGATCCCGCCCTACGGCATCCAGAGCGACGCGGGCGCGGGGCTCGCGGTGAGTTACGGCGCGCTGGCGGGCTCGGGCGGGCGCTGACGGGTCAGAGCCCGAGCGCCTCTGCCACCAGCCGCGCGAGCTCGCGCCGCAGGGCGTCCCGCTCCCCGGCGCGCGCCGGGTCGTCGTGGAGGTTGCGCAGCTCGTAGGGATCGGCCGCGAGGTCGTAGAGCTCGTCCACCCCGTCGCGGTTGACCCAGTGGATGAGCTTGGCCCGCTCGGTGCGCACCGCCTTGTAGGTCATCCCCACCAGCCAGGGCATCGCGTTCTCGCTCCAGTACTCGACGAGGAACGAGGAGCGCCAGTCGGCCGGCCGCCCGCCGCCCAGCAGCGGGACCAGCGAGCGCCCCTGCACCTGCGGGCCCGGCCGCCCGCCCGCCAGGGCGAGCATGGTGGGCGCGATGTCGAGGGCCAGCACCAGCGCGTCGGGCCGGCTGCCCGCCGGGACGAGCGGCGGGTAGCGCACGAGGAACGGCGAGCGGATGCCCTCCTCGTAGGCGAAGCGCCGCTCCGGCCCGAGCGCGTGCTCGCCGAAGAAGTAGCCGTTGTCGCCCAGGAAGAGGATGCAGGTGCGGTCGAGCTGCCCGGTACGCTCGAGCGCGTCGAGCAGCATCCCGACGCCCTCGTCCACCGAGGCCATCATGGCCGCGCGCAGGCGGATCTCCTCCTGCGTCCCCGCGTGGATCGCGGCCAGCACCGCCTGCGCGCGCTCGGTGGCCTTGAGCCGGAAGGCCTCCGCCCAGGCCGGCTTCGCCCGCACGACCTCCTCGGGCGGCAGCACGTTCGGCCGCGGCGGGAACACGCAGCCCCGGTAGAGGTCCCGGTGACGCTCGGCCGGCTTGTAGCCGCCGTGGCGGGTGAGATCGAGGGTGCCGTCGGCGGCCTGGTGGGCGTCCGGGTGCACCGCCTTGTGGGCGAAGAAGAGGCTCCACGGCCTGGAGCGGGGCCGCTCGACGAAGGCCACCGCCTCCGCGTTCAGCACGTCGGTCACGTAGCCCGGGGCGGCGCGGCGCCGGCCGTCCACGTTCAGCTCCGGATCGAAGAGACGGCCGTGGCCGTCGAAGCTCACCCAGCGGTCGTAGCCCGCGCGCGGCGAGCCGTCGTTGCCCATGTGCCATTTGCCCACGTGCGCGGTCTCGTAGCCCAGCCGCTGCAGCTCCAGGTGGTAGTTCGGCAGCCGGTGGCTGGCCGCGTCGCGCGCCACGTTGTCGATGATGCCGTGGCGGCTCGCGTACTGGCCGGTCACGATGGACGCGCGGTTGGGCGAGCAGAGCGGCGTGGTGTGGAAGGCGTTCAGGCACATCGCGCCCTCGCGGGCGAGCCGGTCCACGTGCGGCGTCCGCATGTACGGGTGCCCGCCCGCCCCGAACTCGTCGAAGCGGAGGTCGTCGATCAGGATCACGAGCAGGTTGGGCCGCGCGGTCGCGCTAGGCTCTGGCATCCCGGCAGCCTAGCACGGCCCGGCCGCCGGCCGCGCGCCGGTCGCGAGCAGGCGCGGAGCCTGAATCGCACCGCCCCCGGCCAAAGATGCTACCGTTCCGGGCGGGACGGCACGAGATCACCGTGAATTCGTCGGCCCGGGTGGCATCGCTCCTGGCGGGTTTCTTGATCGCGCTGTCGTCGGCGCGCGGAGACGCGGGCGAGACATCCGGCCCGGGGCGGGGGCTGAAGGCGTGTCCGCTCACCGCTCTGTCGACCGAGACGCCGGTGAATCACCTGAGCATTCACCCCGACTCTCATCTCCTCGCCTACACGTTCGCGGGCGTGATCGGACGAGCGGGCGGGTTCCGGGCGATCGACTACTCCACCGGAGCCACCCTCGACACGCTGCCGTCGCGATCTCCGGGCTATGTCGACATGAAGATCTCCCCCTCCGGGCGCCGGCTGGCGTTCGTTCTCTCCGAGAAGGGCGTGTCGACGCTGCGGATCGGCGCTCTCGACGGCTCGAGCTCCGCGGTCTGCCGCGCCTCGCCCGCGTACATGCGGCCGCTGGGGTTCTCGTCGGACGAAAGGCTCGCGATCGCGATGAGCTCCCGGGACAACGAGAACCGGATCCTCCTGTGCCAGTCGTCGGGGGGCCTGATTCGCTCTTGGTCCGTCACCCGGACGGCGGAGCGGCTCAAGGAGCTGGTCACCCCGCGGCTGCACGGCAGGCCTTCGTGGCTGGTGGAGAGCGCGTCCTTCTCGGCCGATGCGCGGCGGATCCTGTCGGTCCGCACGGACCGACAGCTCGTGGTGTGGGACGTCGACGGCACTCGCGTCTTCGAGACCGTGCTCGGTCCGTACTCGAGCGGGGCGTCCGAGCGCCGGGTCGCGTTCGGCGAGGACGGCACGGTCCTGACGTTCAACTACGGCACCACGGATCGGCGGGGGAGAACGCCGCTGACCGTCTCGAGCCTCTTTCCCGAGCAGATGCGCGCGGAGCTGGTCAGGGAGCCCGGGGTCGGAGCGGCTCCGGGCGCCGATTACGCCTCCCTCCATCCGACCGCGCGGGGACTCTACCTGCTGCTGCTGAAGCCGTCCCGCGTCGCCCTGGTCCGCGCGCTCAGACCATCGCGGAGGTCCCGGTGAGCGAATCGGTGTCGGCCCTTGCTGTGAGCGGCGACGGCACGACCCTCGGGGTGGCGCACCCCGGCCGCGTGACCCTCTGGCGCCTGGTCGACGCGCGGGATGAGTGCGGGTAGGCCGGCCCCTCAGCTTCGCTCGGAGCCGACCACCGACACGAACGACACGCACTCGCCCGGCGCCCCGCCGAGGTTGTGCGTGAGCGCGAGCTTGCGGCCGCGCGCGACGCTGGCGATCTGGCGCTTGCCCGCCTCGCCGCGCAGCTGCAGCCACGCCTCGAAGAGCATGCGCAGCCCGGAGGCGCCGATCGGGTGGCCGAAGGACTTGAGCCCGCCGTCCGGGTTCACCGCCAGCTCGCCTTCCAGGTCGAAGGTGCCGTTGAGCACCTCCTTCCACGCGGTGCCCCGCGCGGCGAAGCCGAGGTCCTCCATCAGCACCAGCTCGGTGGGCGTGAAGCAGTCGTGCACCTCGGCCATCGCCAGCTCGGCGCGCGGGTCCTTGATCCCGGCCTGCGCGTAGGCGTCGGCGGCGGAGTGCACCACCTCGGGGAAGGTCGTGTAGTCGTAGTCGGGATCGATCGGTCCGGTGGCGGGGCCCGCGATGAAGGAGAGCGCCTTCACGAAGAGCGGCCGGTCGGTGTACTTGTAGGCGTCCTCGGCCCGTACGATGATCGCGGCCGCGGAACCGTCCGACACGCCCGAGCAGTCGAAGATGCCGAGCGCCCCGGCCACCTGCGGCGAGCAGGCGATGACGTCCTTGGCCACTTCCTTCCGGAACTGCGCGCGGGGGTTGAGCGCGCCGTTCTTGTGGTTCTTCCACGCGATGCGGGTCATCGCCTCCTTGAAGGTGGCCTCGTCCACGCCGTACTTCTTGGAGTAGGCGGGCGCGAGCAGGCTGAAGGTGGCGGGCGCGGTGAGGCCCGCGCGCGTGCCGTCCTCGGGCGCGCCGATGGACGGCAGCCCCGAGATGCCCGAGTCCTTCAGCTTCTCCACCCCGATGGCCATCGCCATGTCGTAGGCGCCGGAGGCGACCGCGTAGCAGGCGTTGCGGAAGGCTTCCGAGCCGGTCGCGCAGTAGTTCTCGAGCCGGCTCACCGGCTTGTAGTCGAGCTTGAGCGGGCGCGAGAGCGTGAGGCCGCTCTGGCCGGAGAAGAGCGTGCCGAGCCAGAAGGCGTCCACCATGTCGATGGGCACGTTGGCGGAGTTGAGCGCGGCCTGGGACGAGTCGACGAGCAGGTCGCTCACGCTCTTGTCCCAGCGCTCCCCGAACGACGTGCAGCCCATGCCGATGATCGCCACGCGGTCCCGGATCCCGTTGCTCGCCATGTGAAGCCTCCTCTCGACTACGCGCCCCGGGGGGGTCGCGCCTTCCAGAAGTAGTTGTGCACGTCGTGAGCGGTCATGAGCCGGCGGAACGTCATCTCCACCCGGTTGCCGATGGCCACCGCGGCGGGGTCCACGTCGGTGAGCTCGCAGGTGAAGCGCCCGCCGCCCTCGAAGTCGAGCACGCCCACCACCACCGGCGGCGACAGCGAGTAGGCCAGGCGGTCCACCGTGTAGGTCGCGATGGTCGCGGGCACGTCCGCCATGCGCTCGGGGGTCATGCGGTCCACCGCGTGGCACTTGAGGCACACCCGCGTGGGCGGCAGGTGCCGGGTGGAGCACGCCTGGCACCGGCTCCCGGTGAAGCCGAACTTCCAGCCCTCGGCCCGGAAGGCGGGCGGCGCGGCGGGCGCCTGCGGGTCCGGCCGCCGCGGCGGCTCGCGCTTGAGGAAGCCGCGCCAGGTGAGGAAGGTCGAGTAGGACACCTTCCCGCCCCCCGCCACTTGCCTGGCCACCGGGACCTGCTGCCGGCCGCGCGCGAGCGCGGCGGTCGCCCGCCAGATCGTCACGTCGCAGCCGTCGGCCAGCGACACCACCATGATGAGATCGTCGGCCTGCGCCCGGTCGAGCGCGTCCGCGAGCAGCACGCCCGCGTGGGCGGCGCCGGCGTTGCCCACCGTGCCGGTGAGATCGTCGCCGAGGGCGCTCGGCTTCGCGCCCACCGCGGCGGCCGCGCGCTTGTTCGCGCGCCCGTGCGGCCCGGCCACGATCACCGCCGCGAGCTCCGAGCCGGTGACGCCGGCCTGCTTCAGCGCGCTCGCGATGGCGGCCTCCGCGAGCGGCACGTAGGCGTGCTCGCCGAAACGCTCCTCCCACTGGCGCGAGGCCGCGTCCCCGGGCACGCGCCAGCGCTCGAGGAACTCGGCGGTGACCGACGCCGCGGCCACCGGCTCGGCCAGCACCGGCGTGTCGGCGTCGCCCGGGGCCAGGAGGAAGGCCGCCGCCGCGTCGCCGCCGTCGCGCTCGTCCGCGCCGCCCGGCAGGCCGGTGCGGATGTCCGACAGCACCGCCAGCGTCGGCCGTCCCGCGTCCATCGCGGCGCGCAGCGCCCCCGCGGCGGAGCGGATCGAGCCGAGCATGTCGAAGGCCATGACCGAGTCGTCGAGGGCGAGCGCCGCGTGGATGGCGGTCGCGTTGGTCTTGTCGAGGTAGGCGGGATCGGCGGTCGCGAAGTAGATCGCGGCCACGGCGCCGCGCGGGGCCCCGCGGAGGGCGGCGCGCGCCGCCTCCACGCCCATCGAGGTCGTGTCCTCGTCGTAGGACGCCACCACCCGCGTCCCCCTGCCGCCCGGACCGCCCAGGACCTCGCCGATCGCCTTGCGGTCGAGGCGGAAGAAGGGGAGGTAGGCGCCGTAGGCGACGATGCCGTTCATGGGATGCGCCTCAACGTACCACACCGCGGACTCCCGGCGGGAGTCGGACTCTGGATTTCAAAGTACTTGACAGAAAGAATCCCGGGACGCTATACCTGGGTGCATGGCGCCCGCGAACGCCGGCAACCAGCCGCTCCCCGAGTCCCCCGCGCTGCACGTCCGGGCCATGGCCGATCTCCGCTTCATCCGGGAGACCATGGAGAGCGCCTCCGCGTTCTCGGCGTTCTCCGGCTGGGGGCTGATCCTGATCGGCGTCGTCGCGACCGCCTGCGGGCTCCTGGCCGCGGGCCAGCCGACCCGCCCGCGGTGGCTCATGGCGTGGCTGGCCGCCGCCGCGGTCTCGGCGGTGATCGGCGCGCTCTCGACGGCCCGGAAGACGCGCACCGCCCGGCAGCCGCTGATCCCGGGGCCGGCCAGCAAGTTCGCCCTGAGCCTGGCGCCTGCGGTCGTCTCGGGCGCCCTGCTCACGGGAGCCCTCGAGAGGGCCGAGCGCTTCGACCTGCTGCCGGGAACGTGGCTCCTGCTCTACGGGGCCGGGCTCGTCGCCGCCGGCGCCTGGTCGGTGCGGATCGTGCCGGTCATCGGCACCACCTTCATGGTCCTGGGCGCCGCGGGCTTGCTGCTCCCGGTGGCGTGGAGCAACTGGCTGCTGATCGCCGGCTTCGGAGGGCTGCACGTGGCCTTCGGCGTGATCGTGGGGAGGAAGCACGGTGGCTGAT
>DATFGS010000850.1:0-3481 GCA_035249225.1 Candidatus Methylomirabilota bacterium
CTGCAGCCCTGACGCGGCCGCGCCGCGGGGGCGTCAGCTCGAGTGGCCGCCCCCCAGCGGCAGGGTGGAGGCGCACCAGAGGGCGAGGCCGAGCGGCGTCAGCAGCACCGGGCTGGCAACGCCGAGCGTGGCCACCACGAACGCGATCACCGCGAGGACGCGCAGGGCGAAGCTCATGCTGATCCTCCTGGGCCGGGGCCGGCCGAGTCGGGCGACGACAGGTGCCGGATGCGGTCCTCCGCCTCGGTGATCGGCGAGCCGCCGTGCATCATGGCCCGCGCGAACTCCAGCATCGGATAGCCGTTCCGGGCCTCCTCCTGGAAGCGGCGGGCGAACCCTCCGCTCCTGATGTCCTCGAGGGTCTTGCGGAAGCTCTCGGCCATCGCCTCGCGGTCCATCTCGAGCGAGCGGGTGATGCCGCCGAAGACCGCGGTCGGTCCGTGATCCTCGGAGGCACGGAAGAAGCCGGTCTCGCGGAAGGCCTGGAAGACCGCCTCCATCTCGCCGGACATGTACATCTCGAGCACCAGCGCCTCTGCGGGGACCCCCGCGTCGCGCGCGACCTCGAAGGCCATCATGATCGCCATGCCGAGCACGGAGCCCACCGTCTGCTCGATGAAGAGGTCGAGGGTGGCCTCCACCTTGGCGGTCATCTGGACCGCGCCCGCGCGCAGCACCCCCATGCCGTCGGCGAGCCCGAGCATGCGCTGCTCGGCCCGCCCGCTGCGGTCGGCCTCCACCCCCACGCAGGCCCAGAACCCGTGGCCCTCGAGGTAGCGGTTCCGCGCGGTGCTGCCCGCCATGCGCGGGGCCACCAGCAGGACGTCGATGGTCGAGGGCGGGTGGATGAGGCCGAAGGCCAGGCTGTAGCCCGAGCCGAACGCGATCGCGCTGCCCGGCCGCAGCACGGGCGCGATCTCCGAATCGAACAGGGCGGGGATGACCTCGTCCGGCAGCAGCACGTACACCACGTCGTCGACCGCCGCGGTGGTGATCGGCACCACCTCGAAGCCCTCCGCGCGCGCCTGCTCGGCGTACTCGTCCTCGCGATTGCCGATGCGGACCTTCGCGCCGGAGTCGCGCAGGTTGAGCGCGGCGGTGCGGCCCAGATGGCCGTAGCCGAGCACCGCGACCGATTCACCCGCGAGCGCGCCGGGCGGCGCGTCGGCCGCGCGATATACTCTGACCTGCGATGAGTTCGGATTGGTCATTACGTGATCCTAACCTAAATCGTCGCCGTTCGCTCCGGGTTCCCGCCTCCCGGACCCCGGCATCCTAGCATCCGAGTGCCGGTCGCCACCACCTCGAGGACGGTCCGCTGCTGCATCGCGGGCGGCGGGCCCGCCGGCATGATGCTGGGCCTGCTCCTGGCCCGGGCCGGGGTGTCGGTGCTGGTGCTGGAGAAGCACGCGGACTTCCTGCGGGACTTCCGCGGCGACACCATCCACCCCTCCACCCTCGATCTGATGCGCGAGCTCGGGATCCTGGACGAGCTCCTGCGGCTGCCGCATCAGGAGGTGTCCCGGCTGGCCGCCCAGTTCGGGGATTTCCCGGTCACGATCGCCGACTTCTCGCATCTGCCGACCCGCTGCCGGTTCATCGCGATGATGCCGCAGTGGGACTTTCTCGACTTCCTGGCCCGGCGCGCGAAGACTTTTCCGACCTTCCAGCTCGAGATGCGGGCCGAGGCCGTCGAGCTGATCGAGAACGCGGGGCGGGTCGTCGGCGTGCGCGCGGTCACGCCGGCGGGTCCGCTCGAGGTGCGGGCCGACCTGGTGGTCGCCGCCGACGGGCGCTCCTCCGTGCTCCGGGAGCTGGCCGGGCTGGCGGTGGAGGACCTGGGCGCGCCGATGGACGTGTTCTGGTTCCGGCTCTCGCGCCGGCCTCCGGACCCCGAAGCCACCATGGGGCGCTTCGACATCGGCCGCATCTTCGTCCTGATCAATCGGGGCGAGCACTGGCAGTGCGGCTACGTGATCCCCAAGGGCTCGGCGGAGGACGTGCGGCGGCGCGGGCTCGACGCATTCCGCGCGGAGGTCGCCCGGCTCGTGCCTTGGGCGGTCGATCGGGTGGGGGAGATCCGCGACTGGGAGGACGTCAAGCTGCTCACCGTCAAGGTGGACCGCCTGCGGGAGTGGTCTCGCCCGGGCCTGCTCTGCATCGGCGACGCCGCGCACGCCATGTCGCCGGTCGGGGGCGTCGGCATCAACCTGGCCATCCAGGACGCGGTGGCCGCCGCCAACCTCCTCTGGAAGCCGCTCCGCGCGGGCCCGCCGACCCCGGCCGAGCTGCGCCGCGTGCAGGCGCGCCGGCGGTGGCCGACCCGGATCACCCAGCGGCTGCAGGTCCTGGTCCAGCGGCGCGTCATCACGCGGGCGCTCGCGGGCGGCCAGGACCGGCTCACGCCGCCGCTCGCGATCCGGCTGCTGGCGCGCTGGCCGTTCCTGCAGCGCTTGCCCGCCCGGCTGGTCGGGGTCGGCGTCCGCCCCGAGCACATCCGCTCCCCGGCCATCTAGGCCGGGTCAGCGCTCGCCGGTCGCGCTGTACTCGACCTCCTTCACCACGCCGGCGCCGTCGTACTGCACGACCAGGATCTGGCGGTAGAGCTTCAGGTTGAACGAGGTGCCCTTGGTCTGCTCGAACAGGTAGACCGCCGCGCGCGCGTCCTTGTCCGCGATGAGCGGGTAGCGGTAGGCGCCGTGGGGCGGTCCCAGCAAGCTCACCACCCCCGACTCGGTGGTCTCGCCCTTCTTGATCTGGGGCGCCCGGGTGCCGTCGAAGTCCGTCCGGTCGTCCGGGAAGGAGCTCGTGAAGTGGTGGCCGACGAGCACGTCCCGCCAGAGGTAGAACTCCTGGGCCCGCGCCGGCACCACGCCGCCCGGCACGGACGAGGCCGTGGTCGCGTAGGCGTAGCTCAGGATCTTCATGGTCTCGTTGTTCTTGAGGACGGTGCCTTCGCGGTAGGGCGCGCCGAACCGCTGGCGGATCTCCGCCTCCGTCGCCCGCCCGACCGCCAGGCTGTCGATCGGGGCGCGCGTGAAGTCGCGCCCGGCGCAGCCGGCCGACACGAGCAGGAGGGCCACGATCGCGAGGGGCCGCCGCAGCATGGCGCGCACTCTAGGCGGGCGGTTCCCGCCTGTCAAGCCGCCCACCTCTCGGATGGTAGACTGCGGTCATCGCGATGAGCCAGCCGTGCCCCCGCTGCGCCAACCCCGCTCCCGACGGCGCGCGATTCTGCCCGGCGTGCGGCAGCCGGCTCGACCCGGCCGGGCCCGCGCGCTTCGCCTCGCCCGGCGTCTACACCCCGCCGCACCTGGCCCAGCGCATCCTCGACTCGCGCGAGGCCCTCGAGGGCGAGCGCAAGCAGGTCACCGTGCTCTTCGCGGGCATCCACGGGATGATCGAGGCGGTCGGCGACCGCGATCCCGAGGAGATCGGCCCGGTCGTCGACCGGGTGCGCGAGCTGATGATGGAGGCGGTG
>DATFGS010000851.1:0-2008 GCA_035249225.1 Candidatus Methylomirabilota bacterium
TCTGATGCGCGAGCTCGGGATCCTGGACGAGCTCCTGCGGCTGCCGCATCAGGAGGTGTCCCGGCTGGCCGCCCAGTTCGGGGATTTCCCGGTCACGATCGCCGACTTCTCACATCTGCGGACCCGCTGCCGGTTCATCGCGATGATGCCGCAGTGGGACTTTCTCGACTTCCTGGCCCGGCGCGCGAAGACTTTTCCGACCTTCCAGCTCGAGATGCGGGCCGAGGCCGTCGACCTGATCGAGGACGTGGGCCGGGTGGTCGTCGGCGTGCGCGCGGTCACGCCGGCGGGTCCGCTCGAGGTGCGGGCCGATCTGGTGGTCGCCGCCGACGGGCGCTCCTCCGTGCTCCGGGAGCGGGCCGGGCTGCCGGTGGAGGACCTGGGCGCGCCGATGGACGTGTTCTGGTTCCGGCTCTCGCGCCGGCCTCCGGACCCGGAGACTACCGTGGGCCGCTTCGACATCGGCCGCATCTTCGTCCTGATCAATCGGGGCGAGCACTGGCAGTGCGGCTACGTGATTCCCAAGGGCTCGGCGGAGGACGTGCAGCGGCGCGGGCTCGACGCGTTCCGCGCGGAGGTCGCCCGGCTCGCACCGTGGGCGGTCGATCGGGTGGGGGAGATCCACGACTGGGAGGACGTCAAGCTGCTCACCGTCAAGGTGGACCGCCTGCGGGAGTGGTCTCGCCCGGGCCTGCTCTGCATTGGCGACGCCGCGCACGCCATGTCCCCGGTCGGGGGCGTCGGCATCAACCTGGCCATCCAGGACGCGGTGGCCGCCGCCAACCTCCTCTGGAAGCCGCTCCGCGCGGGCCGGCCGACCCCGGCCGAGATTCGCCGCGTGCAGGCGCGCCGGCGGTGGCCGACCCGGGTCACCCAGCGGCTGCAGGTCCTGGTCCAGCGGCGCGTCATCACGCGGGCGCTCGCGGGCGGCCAGGGCCGGCTCACGCCGCCGCTCGCGATCCGGCTCCTCGCTCGCTACCGGTGGCTGCAGCGCCTTCCCGCGCGGCTGGTCGGCGTCGGGGTGCGCCCGGAGCACATTCGCTCGCCGATCAACGCTCCCCGGTGACGCTGGACTCGACATTCCTCACCACCCCGCCGCCGTCGAGCTGGATGACGAGGACCTGCCGGTAGAACTGGGGGGCGGACGTGGCCCCCTTCACCTGCTCGTAGAGGTACACGAGGGCCCGGGTGTCCCGGTCGGCGATGAGCGGGTAGCGGTGGATTCCCTGGGGCGGGCCCAGCAGGGCCGTCACCGCCGCCTCGGTGGTCTCGCCGATCTTGATCTGTCGCGCCTTCGCGGCGTCGAAGTCCGTCTTGTCGTCCGGGAAGGAGCTGGTGAAGTGGTGGCCGATGAGCTGATCCCGCCAGAAGAAGAATTCCTGGGCCCGTGCGGGGGCCACGCCGCCCGGAGCCGACCACGCGGTCCTCTGGTAGGCGTAGTTCAGCGCCTTCATCGTCTCGTTGTTCTTGATGAGCAGCCCGTCGCGGAAGGGCTGGCCGAGCTTCTGCCGGATCTCGGCCTCGGTCACCGTGCCGGGGGCGAGGCTGCCCAGCGGAACCCGCGTGAAGTCGCGGCCGGTGCAGCCGGTGAGCAGGAGAGCGAAGGCGAGGACCGCGAGAACCGGTCGCGACATGGCGCGCACTCTAGGCGGCCCGTTCCCGCCTGTCAAGCCGCCCGTCGGTCGGATGGTAGACTGCGGTCATCGCGATGAGCCAGCCGTGCCCCCGCTGCGCCAACCCCGCCCCCGACGGAGCGCGCTTCTGCCCGGCGTGCGGCAGCCGGCTCGACCCGGCCGGGACCGCGCGCTTCGCCTCGCCGGGTGTCTACACCCCGCCGCACCTGGCCCAGCGCATCCTCGACTCGCGTGAGGCCCTCGAGGGCGAGCGCAAGCAGGTCACCGTGCTCTTCGCGGGCATCCACGGGATGATCGAGGCGGTCGGCGACCGCGATCCCGAGGAGATCGGCCCGGTCGTCGACCGGGTGCGCGAGCTGATGATGGAGGCGGTG
>DATFGS010000852.1:0-2037 GCA_035249225.1 Candidatus Methylomirabilota bacterium
GGCCTTCTCGTCGAGCACCGCCTGCAGCTCGCGTCGCGCCTCCGCGGCGCGCCCCCGCTTGATCAGGGTGCGGGCCAGGCCGACGCGCAGGCCGGTGAAGCGCGCGTCGACCTCGAGACCCGCCCGGAAGAGCCGCTCGGACTTCTCCAGGTCGCCGCCGAAGAGGCCGGGCACCTCGTAGTAGACGGTGCCCGCGAGCACGTAGGCGGGCGGAAACCGCGGGTCCAGCTCGAGGGCGGTCTCCATGCCGCGCTTGACCTCGGGCAGCAGGAAGAGCGAGCGCAGGACGCCCTTGGTCTGCCCCCACCGTCCCGCGTTGGTCGCGTACCAGAAGTGGGCCCGCGCGTTGCGCGGCGCGATCTCGGCGGCCCGCCGGGCCGCCTGGCGGCCCTGCTCGTAGGCGTCGAGCTTCTCCGGCGGGCCCTGGGCGCGCACGTCGCCGTAGAGGAACGCGATCTGGGCGAGGGCCAGCAGGTTGTCCACGCTCGGGTCGGCCTGGACGGCCTGCGCCACCAGCGGCCTCAGCGCGTCGATGCGCGCGGGATTCTCGTGGTACCGGGCGGTGAGGCCGCGAACCTCGGCGGCGAGCGGGGACTGGGCGCCCGCGGCTCCCGCCGCGCTCAGGAGCATCACGATCGCCGCGGCCGCGCGCATCGCGCCCGATGCTAGAGGCCCCGCGCGCGACTGTCAACCGCGCGGCGACGGGGCGGTTGCGATGCCGCCGCGCGGCCGGTATGGTAGGGCGCGATGAGACTCGTCCCCGCCGCGGCGGTGCTGGTCTGGCTCGGGATCATGGCGTTCTTCGCCGGGGTCGTGGCGCCCGCCGCCTTCTCCGCGCTCGACCGCGAGGCGGCCGGCCGCTTCGTGAGCGCGATCTTCCCGCGCTATTACGCGGTGGGCGCGGCCCTGGGCGCGCTCGCGCTGGCCGGCCTCGGCCTCCGGTTCGTGGTCGGCCCCCGGCGGCCCTGGGACGGGCTGCCGCTCCTGCTGGTGGCGATGATGCTGGCCGCCACGCTCTACGCCTGGCTCGTCGTGCTGCCGGCCGCGCACGCGGCCCGCGAGGCGCTGCGGCAGAGCGGGTCCGCGCCGGGCGCGGTCACCACGGAGGCGCTGGCCTTCGCGCGGCTGCACCGTCTCTCGGGCCTGCTGAACGGCGGCGCGATGCTCGCGGGCGTGCTCGTGCTGGCCGCGGTGGGGCTCAGGCGATGAGCGGGGTCTTCGAGCCGCTCGGCCTGGACCACCTGGTGCTCCACGTCCGCGACCAGGCCGCGTCGGAGCGGTTCTACGTCGACGTGCTCGGCTGCACGCTCGACCACGTGAACAAGCCGATCTCCCTGGTGCAGCTGCGCTTCGGCGAGAACTTGATCGATCTGCTGCCCGGCGAGCGCGTGGAGGGCGGCGGGCTCGATCACTTCTGCCTCTCGATCCGCTGCGGGGACCTCGCGCGCGTCCGCGACGAGCTGCGGGCGCGCGGAGTGACGGTGGACGGCGACGTGGTCCAGCGGCGCGGGGCCTTCGGCACCGGGCCGTCGCTCTACATCCAGGACCCGGACGGCTACCGGATCGAGCTCAAGCCCCGCTGACCGCTCCCCCGACTGCCCCCCCGACGGCCAAGGTCAAGAGTGTGCGGACGATCTGCCCGGCGGTGACCGCCCCGCCGTCGGTCGCGGCCTGGAGCAGGCACCCCTCGGCGGCGCCCACGATCACCGCGGCCACCGCGCCCGGGTCCATCCCGGCGCGGAAGGCGCCGGTGCGGACGCCCTCCACCAAGATGTCCTCCAGGGAGAGGCGGATCTGCTCGCGCTGCCACGCGAGTGTCAGCCGGAACTGCTTGTCGTGGCGGGCCCGCATCCAGCCCTGCAGGAAGAGCCCCGAGAAGTCGGGATCGCTCTCTCCGTAGGCCCCGAAGAGGATCTCCATCGCGCCCTCGAGCTTGGCGCGCGGCGCGCCGGGGCCACGCGACACCCGGGCCAGCTCCGCCACGATCGGCAGGCCGCGCTGCTCCACCTGGCTGGCCGCGGGGACGGCGGGCGCCGG
>DATFGS010000853.1:0-2123 GCA_035249225.1 Candidatus Methylomirabilota bacterium
GAGCCCGAGCAGGTCGCAGAGGTCGTTGGCCCGCGCGAGCGAGGCCGCGTGCCCGTTGCCGAGCATGGAGCCGAACGCGAAGATCGTCTCGTATTCCGGCATCTTCGCCTTGAGGCCGGCGAGCTCCCCGTCGGGGATCGCGTACTGCTTGCCGCACGCCACCGGACACTTGAGGCACGTCGCGTCCTTGTCGTGGAAGTGTCCGTGCATCTCCTCGCCGGAGATCGCCGTCGCGTCCGCGAAGACCTCCTGGCGCAGGTTGTAGGAGCCGAGCGCACCCAGCGTGTTGATCGGCTTCACCAGGAACGGCGTGCCGTAGGTGGAGAGCGCCTTGGTGCCGGTCTTGAGCGGCTCGCGCTGCTGCTCGAGGAGCGCCTTGAGCGCGCCCGCGTCGGCCACCTCGGTCTTGCGCGAGCCCGCGACGACCACCGCCTTGACCCGCTTGCTCCCCAGCACCGCGGCGAGGCCGCCGCGGCCCGCGAAGGCCTCGCGGTTCTTCCAGTAGGTGCCCATCGCGGCGAAGCGCACGAGGTTCTCGCCGCCGGGCCCGATGGCCATCGCGTCCACGTCGCCGCCCTCGGCCTCGTGGATGGCCCGCACGGTGTCGCGGGTGGTCTTCCCCCACAGCCCGCGCGCCGGCTTCAGCTCGACGCCCGCCTCGGTGACCTTGACGTACACCGGCTCGGCCGCGCGCCCGGTGATCACGATGGCGTCGAAGCCGGTGCGCTTCATGGTGGCGGGCCAGCGGCCGCCGAAGGTCGAATCGAAGAAGAGGCCGGTGAGCGGCGACTTGCCGGCCACGCAGGCGCGGCTATTGCCGGGCACGGTGGTGTCGGTGACCGGCCCCACCGCGAAGATCACCGCGTTGGCGGGATCGTAGGCGTCCACGCCCGCCGGCACGTGATCGAGCATGATCCGGGCCGCGAACCCGTTGCCGCCGAGCAGGTTTCGCGCCAGCTCCGGGGAGACCGATTCGACCCGGCTGCGACCGTCGGTGACATCCACGAACAGGATCCGGCCGCCGTAGCCTCGCATGCGCGCCCATTTTAGAGAGATTGAGGGCCGGTTACAATGACGGGATGGACGATCTGCTCGCCGCCGCCCTCGGCCAGATGACCGTGCTCGACGAGGCCGGCGCATCGGTGTCGCTGGGCGGCTTCTGGGTCAAGCGTCCCGTCGTGCTCGCCTTCGTCCGTCACCTCGGCTGCATCTTCTGCCGCCAGCAGGTCGCGGGCCTGTCCAAGCGGCTGCCCGAGATCGAGCGGCGCGGCGGCACGCTCGTGGTGGTGGGACCCGCGAAGCCCGAGCACATCAAGGGCTTCCGCGAGAGCACCGGCTACCGGGGGGCGCTCTTCGTGGATCCGGGGCTGCGGGCCTTCAGGACCGCGGGCCTCGTGCACGGGTGGGCGAGCACGTATCACCCGCTCTCGGTGCTGAAGGGCATCGGGGCGCTGGCACGGGGCTTCCGCCAGGTGGGCCGGCATGGCGACGTGGTGCAGCAGGGCGGCACCTTCGTGCTGGGGCCGGGCGACCGCGTGCGCTACGAGTGGCGGGACCGCTACGCGGGAGACAACGCGGACCTGGACGACGTGGTGGAGGCGCTCCCCACGAGATGAGGGAGGTCTAGGAGGCGCCGAGGGCGCGGAGGCCGCGGCGGGCCGCCTCGGCCAGGTCGGGCTCCACGCCGCTCATCGCGAGCAGCTTGCGGTACACGATCACCGCCGCGTCGTTCTGCTTGAGCGTGGCGAAGGCCTGGCCCGCCCCGATCAGCGCCCGGCGCGCCCACGGCGAATCCGCGGTGAGGTAAGCCGCGGTCATGTACATGTCGGCGGCCTCCTGCGCCTTGCCGGTCGCGCGGTATCCCTCGCCGAGCCGGTAGGCGGCCTCGGAGGCCACCGCGCCGTCGCCCGCGTCGAGGGCCTGCTCGAACCGCCCGCGCGCCTCGTCCCACCTGCCGTCGGCCACCAGCAGGCGCCCCTGGCCCAGCAGGCCGAAGGCCTTCTCCTTCGGGCTGCCCGCCGCGGCGGCCGCGCGCGCGTAGGTGTCCAGCGCGGCGGCGCGATCGCCGGTGGCCTCCTGCGCCTCCGCCATCAGCATGGTCGCGCGCGGCGACGGGGCCGGCG
>DATFGS010000854.1:0-3614 GCA_035249225.1 Candidatus Methylomirabilota bacterium
GATCGCCACCGCGATCACCACGTTCGACACCGCCGGGCCCAGGATCGAGGCCACCGCGAGGGCGAGGATCAGCTGGGGGAAGGCGAGCAGGACGTCCATCACGCGCTCGAGGAGCAGGTCCACCGTGCCGCCGCAGTAGGCGCTCACCAGCCCCAGCACGCCGCCGAGCGAGCAGCCGATGAAGGAGGCCGCGAAGCCCACGAACAGCGCGATGCGCGCGCCGTGCATGATGCGGCTCAGCACGTCGCGGCCGAACTCGTCGGTCCCGAACCAGTGGTCCGCAGCGGGCCGGGCGAACTGGGCCGCGTAGTCGGGCAGGTACGGGTCGTAGGGCGCGATCGCGGGGGCGAGGACGGCCACGAGCAGCATGATCAGGATGATGAGCGCGCCCGCCGCGCCGAGCGGCTTGGCCCGCGAGAAGGTCCACACCCGCTCGGCCCAGGTGAGGCGGGGCGCCAGGGGTGCGGTCGCGGTGCCGAGGAGCGAGCTGTCGACGGCCATCTCAGTGGTAGCGGATGCGCGGGTCGAGCCACGCGTAGGTGAGGTCGATCAGGAGGTTGACGACCACGAAGCAGAGCGCGATCAGGAAGACGAGGGCCTGCACCACCGGGTAGTCGCGGTGGGCGACCGCGTCCACCACGAAGCGGCCGACCCCGTTCAGGGTGAAGACGGTCTCGGTCACCACGAGGCCGCCGATGAGGAAGGCGAACTCGGTCCCCACCAGCGTGATCACCGGCAGCATCGCGTTCTTGAGCGCGTGCCGGATCACCACCGCCCGCTCGCGCAGCCCCTTCGCCCACGCGGTGCGGATGTAGTCCTCACGTAGCACCTCGAGCACGGTCGAGCGGGTCATGCGGGTGGTGACCGCCGCGTAGCGATAGCCGACCGTCACCACCGGCCAGACGAGCTGCTGGAAGTTCGCCCACGGATCCACCCAAGGGGGAGTGAACTCGAGCGGGGGCCCCCAGCCGAAGTAGATCACCAGGAAGAGGATCACGAGGATCCCGACCCAGAACGACGGGATGGCCTGGCCGCCGATGCTCAGCACCCGGATGCCGTAGTCGACCCAGGTGTCCTGCCGCACCGCCGCGAGCATGCCGAGCGGGATCGCCAGCAGCACCGAGACGATCGTCGCCAGGATCGCCACCTCGAGGCTCAGCGGGAGGCGGATGAGCACCTCCTCGATCACCGGCTGTCCCGTCCACAGGGAGTTGCCGAAGTCGAGGCGGAGCACGCCCCACAGCCACTGGCCGAACTGCACCACGATCGGCTGGTCCAGCCCGAGCTGCTGGCGCATCGCCGCCACCTGCTTGGGATCGATTCGCCCGGTCTGGTCGCCGCCCAGGATCAGGAGCGTCACGTCGCCCGGGATCACGCGCATGATGACGAACACCACCGCGGCCACTCCGAGCAGCGTCGGGACCATCAGCAGGAGCCGCTTGGTCAGGTACGTGCGCATGCCGCCCTCGGACCCCGACCGGTCAATCCTCGGAGAGCCAGACGTCCTGGAGCCGCTGGTTGGTGTAGTGGGTCGGCGGCGCGATGTAGTTCTTCACCTTGGTCCAGTGCACCAGGTTTCGCGACCACCAGAGGCCGGGCATGAAGTACGCGCTGTCCAGCACGCGCTTCTCCATCTGGGTGATCAGCTTCTTGCGCTCGACCGGGTCCAGCGAGCGGGCCTGGCGCGAGAACAGATCGTCGACCTGCGGATCCGAGAAGCGGCCCCAGTTCTGGGTGCTCCCGGTCGCGTAGCGGCCGAGGAACTGATCGGGGTCGTCCGAGAACTCCACCGTCGGCGCCACGATCAGCTCGAAGTTCCCGGTGTTCTGGCCGTCGTTGAACCAGGCCGCGGTCTCGAGCGGGCGATTCTCGGCCTCCACCCCGATCTTGCGCCACTCCTGGATGAGGAACACCGCGAAGTCCTGGTAGGGCAGCTTCACGTTGCGATTCTTCAGGACGACCTTGAGCCCGTTGGGGAAGCCGGCCTCGGCCAGGAGCTTGCGCGCCTCCGCCCGGTTCTTGTCCATGTCGCGCCCGAAGCCGGGGAGCTTCTCCAGCTCGGCCGGCGCCATCGCCCACTCCGAGCCCGGCCGCATCAGGCCCCCCACGTAGCGCAGGCCGGTGAGCGGCTCCAGCACCCTGGCCATCGTGTAGCGATCGATCCCCATGGTGAGCGCCTGGCGCACCCGCACGTCGTTGAACGGCTTCGCGGTGTTGTTGATGGCGATGCCCCACTGGCCGGTCATCGGCGTGTGCTGCACGGTGACCTTGTCGCCGAGCTGCTTGCGGATCGCCTCCACCTCCGAGCTGGGCAGGTCCCGGAACTCGATGTAGGCGCGCCCCGAGCGGATGGCCGCGGCCCGCACCGAGGTCTCGGGGCTGATGAAGAACTTGTAGCCGTCGAGGTACGGCCGGTCCTTGACCCAGTAGCTCGGGTTGCGCTCACCCTCGAAGGTGGCGCCCCGGGTGTAGGCCTTGAACTTGAAGGGGCCGCTGCCGATCGCGTGGGTCTTGAAGTAGTTCGGGTCCTGGTCGAGGTACTTCTTCGGGAAGATCACGTTCCAGGGGGAGGCGAGGTTGGCGAGCAGCGACGAGGAGGGGAACTTGAGCTTGAACACCAGCGTGGTGGCGTCGGGCGCCTCGACCTGGGCGATCGCGGTGTAGGCGTTCTGCCGCACGCTGCGGACGCCCTGCGGCGGGAAGACGATCTTGTCGTAGGTGGCCTTGACGTCGGCCGCGGTCAGGGGGGAGCCGTCGTGGAACTTGATGCCCGGGTGGATCTTGAAGGTGTAGGTGAGCCCGTCCGGCGAGACCTTCCACTCGGCGGCGAGATCGCCGATGATCTTCGGGTAGCTGTAGGGATCGAACTGCAGCAGGGTGTTGTAGAGCGGGGCCACCAGCTGGATGTTGGCGAAGGTGCTCTCCTGGTGGGGATCGAGGCTCGGCGGATCGGCGCCGATCACCGCCAGCAGGACCCCGCCGCGGCGGGGCGTGTCCGCGGCCTGGACCGGCGCGGGCCAGGCGGCGATGAGCGCGCCCGGAAGCAGGGCGAGGGCCACGAGCGAGATCAGGAGGGATCGACGTCGGATGAGAGCGGTCATGGGGCACCTCCCGCAGACGCTGGACGGAGTGGGGTCGGAGTGATGGGCGGAGCGAGCCCTTCGCTGGAGAACGTCGGGAAGGACTCGCCTTCGAGGCATGCGCGCTTCCCCGGGCCTGGATGGGGCCCGCCGCCCCGGGAAACCGACCACCGACGACCTGAGTTCTCGCCGTCTTAGGAAGGGCCGGAGCGGTCTCGGACGGTTCGCACGTTCGAACACGCGGACCGTACCAGGGGCCGGCCGGACCTGTCAACCGCCGATCCGGCGCGAGGGCGGCGCCGGTCGGCGGCTCAGAACACGATGACGCCGCGGCCGACCGCGTCGGTGTCGAGGTCCTCGTAGGCCCGGTTGATGTCGGCCAGCGGGTAGCGCCGGGTCACCAGGCCGTCGATGTCGAGCAGGCCGCGGCCGTACCAGTCGGCGATCCGCGGCATGTCCTGCCGCGGGCGGGCGGTGCCGTAGTAGCAGCCGCGGATGGTCTTCTCCATCCGCGTGATCACCACCGGCTCGATC
>DATFGS010000855.1:0-2483 GCA_035249225.1 Candidatus Methylomirabilota bacterium
ACATAGCAGGCCACCCAGTCTTGCACAGACCGCGAGAGTCCGGCCCGTTCTTGCGCGGCGGAACTCCGAATCGGTAGGTGGCGGCGCGCCTCACGGTTTCCTGCTAGAATCGCGGCCGGTCGGTCCGAGGCAGTACCGGCACGTGGATCACCCACCCAAGAAGGAGACACGTGATGGCCAAGCTCAGGACCCGCAAGTGGCTGCTCTCCGCGGTCGCCTCCCTCACCTGCCTGCTCGCGGTCGGCTTCTACGCGCTGGCGCAGGCGCCCGACGAGGCCAAGCGCGACCGCAAGGTCTCGGTGCCCGGCGGCACCTTCCACGTGCTGCCCGCCACGCTCGAGACCACCCAGTGGGGCTGGCTCGATCCGGCGGAGCCGCCGAAGCTCGTGGTCAACTCCGGCGACACCGTCGCGGTCGAGACCATGATGCACGCGCACAACAAGATCCAGCCCGGCACCACGATGGACGAGATCATCGCCCTGCGGAAGGCGAACCCGGGCGGGGGGCCGCACTCGCTTACCGGCCCCATCTACGTCAACGGGGCGGAGCCGGGCGACGTGCTGGAGATCCGCATCCTCAAGATCACGCCGAAAGCCTTCGCCACCAACTTCAACCTGCCCGGCAAGGAGTTCCCCACCATCGGCGCGCTCGCGTCCGAGATGCCGGACGGGTTCGTCAAGTACTTCTACCTCGACCTCGACAAGAAGCAGGCCGAGTTCAAGCCCGGCATCTCGATCGACCTGCAGCCGTTCCCGGGCACGCTCGCGGTGGGCATCGATCCGAAGGATCCCTCGCCGCGCAAGAGCGGCTCCACCGATCCGATGGCGCCGGTCTCCACGCTCCGGCCGTGGAAGAACGGCTCCAACATGGACATCAACGAGCTCCAGGCGGGGACGACCATCTTCATTCCGATCTTCCTCAAGGGCGGGCTCGTGTGGACGGGGGATTCGCACTGCCGCCAGGGCAACGGCGAGGTGAATCTGACCGCGCTCGAGTGCTCGTACCGCGAGATCGTCATGCAGCTCATCGTGCGCAAGGACATGAAGCTCGAGTGGCCGCGCATCGAGACCTCGACCCACTGGATCATGACCGGCTTCGACGAGGATCTGAACAAGGCCATGGTCAACGCGGTCCGCGAGACGGTGGACTTCCTCGCCGCCCAGAAGATGGTGCCGCTCACGCGCTACGAGGCCTACTCGCTCACCTCGATGGTGGGCGACTGCCGGGTGAGCCAGGTGGTGGACGTCCGCAAGGGCGTGCACTGCATGGTGCCCAAGAGCGTCTTCACCAAGAAGTCGTAGTGCGCGGCGCGCTCACCGGCGCGCTGCTCTGGCTGGCCGCCGCTCCCGCGTGGGGCGGCGGCGTCCTGCCGGTCGTCACCACCACCACCGATCTGAAGGCGCTCGTCGAGGCGGTCGGCGGCCCGCGCGTGCGCGTGGTCAGCCTGGCGCCCGCGCTGCACGATCCGCACAGCGTGGAGGTCAAGCCGGGCGCCCTCGTCGAGCTCAAGGCCGCCGCGCTGCTGGTGCGCGTCGGCCTCGACCACGAGCCCTGGCTCGCGCGGCCGCTCCGCGCGGTGGGCGAGGCGCGGCTGCGGTCGGGCGGGCCGGCCGATCTCGACGTCTCCCGCGGCATCGCGCTGCTCGACGCCGAGACGCCGCGCGCCCGCGCCGAGCGCGGTGTGCACGTGCACGGCTTCGGCAACCCGCACTACTGGCTGGACCCGGAGAACGCGCGGCCGATCACCGAGCGCATCCAGGGCGCGCTGGCGCGGCTGGCCCCGGCCGACGCCACGCTCTTCGAGGCCAACCGCGCGCGCTTCCTGCGGGACCTGGACGCGGGGCTGGCGCGCTGGCGCCAGGCGCTCGCGCCCTACCCGGGGACGCGCGTGGTGGTGGCGCACGAGAGCTGGCCCTACTTCGCGCGACGCTTCGGGCTCGCCGTGGTGGCCGCGCTCGAGCCGACCCCGGGCGTGCCGCCGTCGGCCGCCTACCTCGCCACCCTCACCGAGCGCATGAAGGCGGCGCGCGTGCCGCTGCTGATCGCGGAGCCCTCCACGAACGCCTCGCTGGTCGCCCAGGTGACCGCGCGCGCCGGGGCCCGCGCGGTGATCCTGATCCCCTCGGTGGGCGGCGATCCGGAGGCCCGCGACTACCTCGCGCTCTTCGACGTCAACATCGCCCGGCTTGCCGCCGCGCTCGCGCCCCGCTGATGCTGGACTTCCTCTGGCTGCCACTCCTGGCCTGCCTCGTCCTCACCGGCATCCACGTCTACCTCGGCCTGCACGTGCTGGCGCGCGGGATCATCTTCGTGGACCTGGCGCTCGCGCAGATGGCGGCGCTGGGTATCAGCGTGGCCTTCCTGGCCGGCCACCCCATCCAGAGCGACGCGGCCTACTGGTACGCGCTGGCCTTCACGGTGGGCGGCGCCGCCCTCTTCGCGGCCACCCGCGTCCACCGAGCGCCGATCCCGCAGGAGGCGAT
>DATFGS010000856.1:0-18164 GCA_035249225.1 Candidatus Methylomirabilota bacterium
ACGGTGGTCGCCGACATCCGCCGCACCCTCGACGCGCTCGCCGCCGCGGATGCGAAGTTCGAGTACGAGATCGAGTTCCCGCCCCGGCGCGAGCGCGGGCTCGGCCGGCTCGCCAAGGCCGCGGTGGACGTGCCGAAGACGCAAGCGGTGGTGCAGATGGTGCGGCGGAACCTCCACCTGATGACGGGGGCCGAGCCCGAGCACTTCGGCGTGCGGCTGCCCCAGAGCTACGCGGGCAACGACACCACGCACCTCTGGGCCGCCGGCATCCCCTGCTGCATCTACGGCCCCGGCGGCGGCTACACCGACTATCACGACGTGCACGTGGATCTGGCGGATCTCTTCCTGTGCACACGGGTGCTGGCCCTCACCGCGCTCGAAGCGGCGCACTGACCGGCGTCGTGCACTACGTCGATCCCTCGACCGGCCAGACCTACCCGCTGAGCGAGGCGCGCTGGCGGGCCGACAACGGCCATTACCTGAACCTCGCGCCCGGCCCCGGGCTGCGGCGGCGCGACATCGACCCCGCGCGCTACTCGGTCTGGCGCTACGCGCGCGGGCTGCTCGTCGCCGCCGAGCACGCGGTGAGCCTGGGCGAAGGGTGGACGCCGCTCCTCGCCGGGCAGTGGCACGGCGCGCCCGTCCACTACAAGCTCGAGTTCATGATGCCGACCGGCTCCTTCAAGGACCGCGGCATGACCGTGATGGTGAGCTACCTCAAGAGCCGCGGCATCACGCACGTGCTCGAGGACTCCTCGGGCAACGCGGGGGCGTCGCTCTCGGCCTACGCGGCGGCGGCGGGGCTCACCTGCCGCATCCTGGTGCCGGAGACCGCGTCCTATCCCAAGATCGCCCAGATCGCGGCGTGCGGCGCCGACGTGGTGACGATCAAGGGCTCCCGCCAGGACGTGGCGGAGGCGGCGCTGCGCCAGAGCGCCCAGATCTTCTACGCGAGCCACAACTGGCAGCCCTTCTTCGTGGAGGGCACCAAGACCCTCGCCTACGAGCTGTGGGAGCAGGGGGGCTTCCGCGCCCCCGACAACGTGGTGGTCCCGCTCGGCTACGGCAGCAACGTGCTGGGCGCCGAGCGCGGCTTCGACGAGCTGCTCCGCGCGGGCGAGATCGCGCGCCGGCCGCGCCTCTTCGGGGTGCAGGCCGCGCGCTGCGCGCCCTACGCGGCCGCGTTCCGCCAGGGCGTCGAGCACCTCGTGGCGTCCGAGATCGCGCCCACCGTGGCGGAGGGCATCGCCACGCCCAAGCCCACCCGCGTGGCCGACGTGCTGCGCGCGGTGCGCGACACCGGGGGCAGCATCCTCGCGGTCGAGGAGGCCGAGATCGTCCAGGCCCTGCGCGACCTCGCCCGCCGCGGGCTCTACGTCGAGCCCACCTCCGCGGTGGCCGCGGCCGGCCTGAGCCGGCTCCTCACCGCCGGCGTCATCCGCCCGCAGGAGGACACCGTGCTGGTGCTGACCGGCTCCGGGCTCAAGGCCTCGGCCACCACCGGCGAGCTACTCAAGCTCCACGCGCGCCCCGAGTGATCTACCCCCCGTAGAAGACGTTCGCTCCCAGCTCCTTGAGCCACAGCGTGGCGTCGTCGGCCCGCCCCTCGACCGGGCTCGCGAGGCCGGCCTCCACCACCTCGCCCACGAACACGGAATGATCGCCGCGCTCGACCGAGTCCACGAGGCGGCACTCGACGAAGGCGGGCGTCCGCTCCAGGACGGGCGCCCCGGTGCTGCCCCAGCGGAAGGGCTCGCCCGACACGGTCTGGCCGTCCCGCGCGGCCGGCTTGAAGAACGTGAAGGCCATCGCCTGCTGGCCCTTGCCGAGCACGTTGAGCGCGAACGCCCTCGACTCCTTGATCAGCGCGTGCGCGTGGGAGTCGGCCTTGACGCCCACCGCCACCAGCGGCGGGGCGAACGAGACCTGCGTCACCCAGTTCACGGTGGCCGCGGCCACCGCATCGTCCTTGCCCTTCGCGGTCAGGACATAGAGGCCGTACGGGATCATCCGCAGCGCGGTCTTCTTGACATTGGCGTCCATGGCTCGTTCCTCCCGACCGCCGATTCTGCCATCCGCCGCGTGCGCTGTCGACCCCGGCGGTTGACGGGATTCGCGTTTCGTGAAAGGGTGGGCGCCATGCCGGCCCGGAGCGGAGCCGAATACGTCGAGTCGCTGCGGAAGCAGCCGCCCCGCGTCTTCCTGGGCGGCCGGCGCATCGCCGACGTCACCGCGGAGCCGGTCTTCCAGGAGCCGATCCGCGCGATCGCCGAGCAGTACGACATGCAGCGGGACCCGGCCTATCGCGACGTGATGACCTATCCGTCGCCGACCAGCGGCCAGCCGGTGTCCACCTCGTTCCTCGTCCCCTACTCGCGCGAGGAGCTGGTCAAGAAGCGCAAGCACTTCAAGCTGCGCGCGGACCACAACTTCGGCTTCATGGGGCGCTCGCCCGACTTCATGAACCAGTTCGTCACCGGCTGGCACCTCATGGCCGACCGCTTCGCCCGCGCGGGGGCCCGCTTCGGCGAGAACGCGACGCGCTACTACGAGTACGTGCGGGAGCGCGACCTCTTCCTCACCCACATGCTGATCAACCCGCAGATCGACCGCAGCAAGACCTCGGCCGAGCAGGAGGACCCCTACTTCCACCTGGGCCGGGTGCGCGAGACGCCGGACGGCATCGTGGTGCGCGGGGCCAAGATGCTCGGGACGATGGCCCCGATCACCGAGGAGGTCGCGGTGATCCCGTTCGGCGGCATCGCCCCCGGCGACGACGCCTACGCGCTCGCCTTCGGGATCCCGTCGTCCACGCCCGGCCTCACGTTCATCTGCCGCGAGACGGTGTCGCCGCTGCCCCGCTCGCGCTTCGACCACCCGCTCTCGAGCCGCTTCGAGGAGATGGACTGCATCGCGGTGTTCGAGGACGTGCTGGTGCCGTGGGACCGGGTCATGGTGGACGGCAGCCCGGGCAGCGCCGAGGTCATCAACACCATGGGCGCCGACTACGGGGCGCTGCTCAACGTGCAGACGAGCGCGCGCATGCTGAGCCAGCTCGAGTTCTTCTGCGGGCTCGGCATGAAGGTGGCCGATGCGATCGGCATCACCGGCTTTCTCCACATCCAGGAGAAGCTGGGCGAGATGCTGAGCCAGATGGAGATCGCGCGCGCCGTCTTCTACGGCTCCGAGGCGATGGCCCGGAAGCTGCCGAGCGGGGTGTGGGTGCCGGGCGGGCACGGGCTGCGCGCCTTCCATCTACAGACCGGCAAGGTCTACAGCCGCTTCGTCGAGATCATCCAGACGCTGGCCGCGGGAGGCTTCTTCTACGCCCCGAGCGAGGCCGATCTGGCGAGCCCCGAGCTCCGGCCGATGATCGACCGCTACGTGCGCGGCCGCGCCGGCGTCTCCGCCGAGGAGCGCATCGCGCTCTTCAAGCTCGCGTGGGACGCGACCGGCGAGGCCTTCGCCCAGCGCATGGCCCAGTACGTGCGGTTCTACTCGGGCGACCCGATCCGGCTCACCGCCGGCTTCTACACCCAGTACGACAAAGGGCCGCTCCTCGAGCTGGTCGAGCGCGCGCTCGGACGCCGCGACGGTGCCCCGCTGCCGATCACGCCCGACGAGCCCGGCGCGCCCATCCCCTACCAGCCGGGCACCCGCGGCATGGCCGGGACCTACGCAGCGACGTCGCTGCCGTCGTCCCCGCGCCCGTCTTAGCGCGCTCGACGATCCGGTCGGGCGTCACCGCTCGCTCTTTCTGAGCGGGGGCGCCCCCCGCCGAGCGCTACAGGTATCTGGTGGGCCAGTTGATGGTGCGCCACATGTGCGCCGCCGGGCTCTGATCGAACCCGAGCCCCTCCTTCGGCTGGCGGAAGTGACGCCCGACCACGTCGGTGAACTCCTCGAGCTCCACCTGCACGGTGGGGTCGAAGGCGTACAGATCGTTCACCGTGATGAGCCGCGAGGTCATGTACCACTTGTGATTCCGCGCGACCCGGTAGGCTTCCTGGATGTGCGGCTCGGGCACGTAGTCGTCCCCGAAGAGCTTGCGGTAGAGCTCGGGATAGCGGTACCCCACCGACTCGTCCGGGAAGAACCGCAGCGCCTGGTGATAGCGAATCCCCCAGGCCACCTCCTCGTCCACGTAGGGCTCGAGCAGCTGGGCGCTCCAGTAGCCGTGGTCGCTCCGGATGAAACCGGCGATCGCGATGTCGTGGAGCAGGCATGCCAGGACGATCTTCTCGCTCACCCCGTTCTTCATGGCGAGCCGCGCGCTCTGCAGCAGATGCGCGGAGGGCCCGAAGCGCAGGCGGAAGAAGTCGAACAGGGTCGGCTTGTCGGGCATCTTCGGGAGACGCGCGTCGTGGCCCATCATGTAGAGCCGGCCGTCGTCCGGCGGCCGCGGCACCGGCTGGCGGGGATCCCGCTCGCCGGAGGTGAAGATCACCGACTTCACCACGACCCGGTCGAGCTCCTGGCTCAGCGCGTGCTCGGCGGCTTCGGCCCGCTGTAGCGTCGTCATCCTTGGCGTCCCTCCCTGGGGGCAGACTTGCCTCCGATGATCGGCCCCGCCAGCACCCACTGTCAAGTTCGGCGCGAACGCGCCATTGCCGAGCCCGACTCGCTGGCCGTAGACTCGTCGGCCAGGAGAGTGCCCATGCACGCACGAATCATTCCGGCGATCGTCGTGACGATCGGCCTGCTCGCCGCCGCGGCGCCCCAGGCGCCGGCCCAGACCACGGCCCCCAAGACCAGCGCGGGGGATGTCGGGCAGAAGGCGTCGGAGACCGGCCAGGCCATCCGGGACTACACGGTGGAGAAGAAGGACGAGGCGGTGGCCCACGCCAAGCAGGTGACCGCCGACCTCGAGGCCAAGATCAAGGAGCTCGAGGCGCAGGCCGCCAAGCAGACCGGCGAGCTCAAGGCCAGGTCGCAGGCGCAGATCAAGGAGCTCAAGGCCAAGCGGGTGAAGGCGTCCCGGAAGGCCGCCGACCTCGGCCGGGCCACCAAGGCGTCCTGGGAGAAGGCCAAGGAGGGCTTCGCCGACGCCTATCGCGACCTGGCGTCGGCCTACGACCGAGCCGCGGCCGAGTTCAAGAAGTAGGGCGGCCATGAAGATCCGCGCCCTCCGCGCCCGGCCCGTGCTGCCCCCGTTCCGCCGTCCCCCGGTGAGCGCCAGCGGGGCGATCGCGAAGGCGGCCCTCGTGCTCTTCGACCTCGAGACCGACGGCGGCGTCACGGGGCGCTCCTATGTCTTCGGCTTCGCCCCGTGGACCCTCGCCCCCATCGCCGGCTGCGCCCAGGGCCTGTTCGAGATGATCAAGGGCGACGAGCTGGCGCCCGTCGATCTTGAGGCCAAGCTGCGGCGGCAGCTCACCCTGCTCGACCCGAACGGCCTGGTCGGGCTGGCCCTGGCCGGCATCGACATGGCGGCGTGGGACGCGCTGGCCCAGTCGCGCGGGGTGCCGCTGGTCACGCTGCTGGGCGGCGCGCCCCGGGCGATTCCCGCCTACAACAGCACCGGCCTCTGGATCCAGCCGGTGGAGACGCTCGCCGACGAGGCGGAGGCGCTCCTCGCCGAGGGCTTCCGCGCGATCAAGCTCCGGGTGGGCCGCGACGACTTCGCCCAGGACCTGGCCGCGGTGCGCGCGGTGAAGAAACGGATCGGCGACGGGCCCACGCTGATGTGCGACTTCAACCAGCGCCTGACCGCGAACGAGGGGCTGCGGCGCGCCCGCGCGCTCGACGGCGAGGGGCTCTACTGGATCGAGGAGCCCCTCCGCCACGACGACTACGAGGGCTACGCGCGCATCGCGGCGGAGGTGGCCACGCCGATCCAGACCGGGGAGAACCTGGTGGACACCTTCGAGATGGCGCGCGCCATCGCGCTGCGCTCGCTCGACTTCGTGATGCCCGACGTGCAGCGCATCGGCGGGGTCAGCGGCTGGCTGCGCGCGGCCGCGCTGGCCCACGCCCACGGCATCGACATGTCGAGCCACCTCTTCCCGGAGTTCAGCGTGCACCTGCTCGGGGTCACGCCGACCTGCCACTGGCTCGAGTACATGGACTGGGCCGCGCCGCTGCTGCAGGAGCCCCTGAAGGTGGAGAACGGCGTCGCCCGGATCCCGGCCCGGCCCGGCGCGGGCATCGCCTGGGACGAGGACGCGGTCAAGCGCTACGCGGCCTGAGCCGGATCCCATGCTCAAGAAGGTGATCCCGGTGGCGGACGCGATCGCGGTGCTGCACGACGGCGACGTGCTCGCGACCACCGGCTACGGCGGCCACGGGATCCCCGAGCAGCTCCTGGTCGGCCTGGAGCAGCGCTTCCTCCAGACCGGCACCCCGCGCGGCCTCACCCTCGTGCACTCGACCGGCCAGGGCGACGGCGGGGACAAGGGACTCAATCACCTGGGGCACGAGGGGCTCCTGAAGCGGGTCATCGGCGGCCACTACGGGCTCGCGCCCCGGATCGTCCGGCTCGTGCTCGACGACAAGATCGAGGCCTACAACCTGCCGGAGGGCGCCATCGTCCACCTCTACCGCGACATCGCGGCGGGCAAGCCGGGCATGCTCTCCAAGGTGGGTCTGGGCACCTTCGTGGACCCGCGCCTCGAGGGCGGCAAGATGAACCGGGTCACCCGGGAGGACCTGGTCACCCTCATGACGGTGGGGGGCGAGGAGTACCTCTTCTACAAGGCGCTCCCGATCAACGTGGCCTTCATCCGCGGCACCACCGCGGACCCGGACGGCAACATCACGATGGAGCGCGAGGCCCTCGTCCTCGAGAACCTGGCGATGGCGCTCGCGGCCAAGAACTCGCACGGCTACGTGATCTGCCAGGTGGAGCGCATCGCCGCGGAGGGCACGCTCGACTCGCGCCAGGTCCGCATCCCGGGCGTGCTGGTGGACGCGGTGGTCGTGGCCGAGCCGCAGCACCACATGCAGACGTGGGGCGTCGCGTACAACCCGGCGCTCTCCGGCGAGGTGCGCATCCCGACCACGATGCTGCCGCCCCTGCCGCTGGACGACAAGAAGGTGATCGCGCGCCGCGCCGCGATGGAGCTCCTGCCGAGCAGCGTGGTCAACCTCGGGATCGGCATCCCCGACCAGGTGGGACGCGTGGCGAGCGAGGAGCGGATCTACGAGCTGCTGACCCTCACGGTAGATCCGGGCGTGATGGGCGGCGTGCCCGCGAGCGGCGTCGAGTTCGGAGCCGCGATCAACTGCCAGGCGGTGATCGACCACTGCGCGCAGTTCGACTTCATCGACGGGGGCGGGCTCGACTCCGCCTTCCTCGGCTTCGCGGAGTGCGACGGCACCGGCAGCGTCAACGCGAGCCGCTTCGGCGATCGCATCGCGGGCTGCGGCGGCTTCATCAACATCAGCCAGAACAGCAAGAAGGTCGTGTTCATGGGCAACTTCTCGGCGGGCGGCGCCGAGCTCGCGGTGCGCGACGGGGCGCTCCACATCGTGAAGGAAGGCCGGGTGACCAAGTTCGTGGAGCGGGTGGGCCAGGTGACGTTCAGCGGTCCCCGCGCGGCGGCGCAGAGGCGCAACGTGCTCTACGTCACCGAGCGCTGCGTCTTCCGGCTCACCCCGCGGGGCATGGAGCTGGCCGAGGTCGCCCCCGGCGTCGACGTGGAGCGCGACATCCTGCGCCACCTGCCCTTCCGGCCGATCGTGGACCGGCCGGCCCTCATGGCCGGCGCGATCTTCGCGCCCGGGCCGATGGGCCTGCGCGACCGCCTGCTCGACATCAACATCGAGGACCGCCTGTCCTACGAGACCGCCACCAACACGGTGTTCCTGAACTTCTCGGGCATGCGGGTCCGGCGCGCCGAGGACATCGCGACCATCGTCGCGGCGGTGGACCGGCTGCTGGGGCCGCTCGGCCGGCGGGTCAACGCGATCGTCAACTACGAGGGATTCACGGTGGACGACGACGCGACCGCCGCTTACATGGACGCGGTGAAGTACGTCGAGCAGACCTACTACCTCAAGGTCTCCCGGTTCACCAACAGCGGCTACCTGCGCCTGAAGTTCGCCAAGGAGCTGGAACGCCGCCAGCTCACCTCGAAGGTCTTCGAGACCCGCCACGAGGCCGACCGCGCCCAGGACACCTAGCTAGCGGCGGGCGGGCTCGTCGGCTCCCAGCACCAGCACGCGGGTCCGCCGCACGCTCAGGCCCTCGGCGGCGCCGCGCCCCGGCGCCGCCACCGTGAGGCGCAGGCCCCGGCGAGCGGTGACGATCACCAGCTCGGGGCCCTCCGCTCGCACGTACCACGCACGGTCCCCGGCCACGAGCCGCCGACTCACCCAGAGCCCCGCCGGCCCGCTGACGGGGCGCCAACGAACGCGGACCGGCGTGACGGCCGCCAGCAGGCCGACGATCAGGGCCGCCGCCGCGACCCGGACACCCGGGCCGACGTCGGGCCCGGTCGCGGCCAGCAGCCCCCAGACGAGCCCGCCGGCGGCCAGCGCATCGAGCCGGCGGAGCCAGCGGGCCCGCGCGCTCCATCGCGCGACGGCTTCGGGCAGCGGCCGGATCGGGGTCCCCATCGCCTCCTCATTGTCTCTCTGGGGTATGCTTGAGGCCATGGCCCGCCCACCCGTCGAGATCCTCCCGTCGGTGTGCCCGCACGACTGCACGAGCACCTGCGCGCTCGAAGTCGAACGCCTCGATCTCCGCACCATCGGCCGGGTGCGCGGCTCCCACCGCAACACCTACACGCGGGGGGTGATCTGCGAGAAGGTCGGCCGCTACGCCGAGCGCGTGCACCATCCGGACCGGCTTCGCCACCCGCTGCGGCGTGTCGGTCCGAAGGGCTCGGGCCGCTTCGAGCGCATCGGGTGGGACGACGCGCTCGATCTGGTCGCGGAGGCCTTCACCCGGCAGGCGACCCGCCTCGGGCTCGAGACGGTGTGGCCGTACTACTACGCGGGGACGATGGGCCTGGTCCAGCGCGACGGCATCAACCGGCTCCGCCACGCGATGGGGTACTCCCGCTACTTCTCGACGATCTGCGTGACCCTGTCCGACACCGGCTGGGCCGCGGGCGTCGGGGCCAAGCGCGGCGTGGATCTGCGCGAGATCGACGAGCACTCGGACCTCGTGGTGATCTGGGGCGGCAACCCGGTCAACACCCAGGTCAACGTGATGAGCCATGCCATGGCGGCCAAGCGGCGGGGCGCCACCTTCGTGGTGGTGGACCCGTACCGCACCGACACCGCGGTCAAGGCCGACCTGCACCTGGCGCCCCGGCCGGGCACCGACGGCGCGCTCGCCTGCGCGATCATGCACGTGCTCTTCGCGGAGGGCCTCGCCGACTGGGACTACCTGCGCGCCTATACCGACTGCCCCGACGAGCTGGCCGCCCACGTGGCCACCCGGACGCCCGAGTGGGCCGCCGGGATCACCGGCCTCTCCGCCGAGCAGATCGTGAGCTTCGCCCGCCTCTACGGCCGGACGCAGAAGAGCTTCATCCGCTGCCATCACGGCTTCAGCCGCTCGCGCAACGGGGCGGTGAACATGCACGCGGTGAGCTGCCTGCCCTCGGTCACCGGTGCGTGGCGGTATCCGGGGGGCGGCGCGGTCTACGGCCAGACCGCGCTCTATCCGGTCGACCGGACGCTGATCGAGGGGCTCGACCTGGTGGACAAGTCCATCCGCGCGCTCGACCAGTCGCGCCTGGGTCCGATCCTGACCGGCGACCGCGAGGCCCTCGAGGGCGGCCCGCCGGTCACCGCGATGCTCGTGCAGAACACCAACCCCGCGATGGTGTGCCCGGAGCTCAACCTGGTGCACGCGGGGCTCGCCCGCGAGGACCTGTTCCTCTGCGTGCACGAGCAGTTCCTCACCGAGACCGCCGCGTTCGCGGACGTGGTCCTGCCCGCCACCATGTTCGTCGAGCACGACGACTTCTACACCGCGAGCGGCCACACCTACTTCCAGGTGACCAAGAAGGTGATCGAGCCGCCGGGCGAGTGCCGCGAGAACCACTGGGTGATCTGCGAGCTCGCCAAGCGGCTCGGCGCCACCCACGAGGGCTTCCGGATGAGCGCGTGGGAGATCATGGACGCGACCCTCCGGAAGTCCGGGATGTGGGACGCGGAGACCAACTGGCGGCGGGGCGGCCAGGACTTCGCGCCCCCGTTCGAGACCGCGCACTTCCTCGACGGGTTCCCCACCCCGGACCGGCGCTTCCACTTCAAGCCCGACTGGGCGCGCTACGGCGGGCGCGGGGCCGCGATGCCCACGCTGCCCGACCACTTCGCGGTGACCGACGAGGCCACCGCGGACAAGCCCTTCCGCCTCGTGGCCGCCCCCGCCCGCACGTTCCTCAACTCGAGCTTCACCGAGACGCCGTCCTCCCTGGCCCGCGAGAAGCGCCCGACCGCGCTGCTCCATCCCGAGGACTGCGCGGCCCTCGGCGCGGGGTCGGGCACCGCGCTCGAGCTCGGCAACGAGCGCGGCCGGGTCATCGTCCACGCGGAGCCCCGCGAGGGCCAGCAGCGCGGCGTGGTGATCGTCGAGGGAGTCTGGCCGAACAAGCACTTCGTCAACCGGCTCGGCATCAATGCCCTGACCAGCGCCGAGCCCGGCTATCCCAACGGCGGTGCCGTCTTCCACGACACCGCGGTGTGGATCCGGAGGGTTGACTTGGACACCACCACCCGGCTATAACCGCCCCCACGACCGTCACGCCGCGACAGGGTCGCCGCGGCGGACGGGCAGCCGGCAACGGCGTCGGGGAGGCTCGGTCCTGGACACGATCCTGCAGCTGGCCCTGAACGGGCTGGCGGTCGGCTGCATCTACGGGCTGGTCGCACTCGGCTTCGTCCTCATCTACAAGGCCACCGAGCTGGTCAACTTCGCCCAGGGCGATCTCCTCATGCTGGGCGCCTTCGTCTGCTACATGTTCGTGGTCTGGTACGGCGTCGGCTACTGGGCCGCCTTCGCCCTCGCGGTGGGCATCGTCGCGCTGTTCGGCGCCGTGCTCGACGCGACCCTGCTGCGGCGGGTCATCGGCCAGCCCCAGTTCGCGGTGGTCATGCTGACCATCGGCCTCGGGGCGATATTCCGGAGCTTCGCCTCCATCACCTGGGGCTCCGAGATCTACACGCTGCCGACCCCCTTCAGCGCCAAGACCACGCGGGTGGGCGCGGTCACGGTGAGCCACGAGTACGTGGCGATCATCGTGGGCACCGTCCTGCTGTGCGCGATCCTCTACGCCTTCTTCATCTACTCGCGCGTGGGGGTGGCCATGCAGGCCGCCTCCCAGAACCAGCTCGCCGCGTACTACATGGGGATCCCGGTGAAGCGGATGTTCTCGCTGATCTGGGCGATCTCGGCGGGAGTGGCGGCCATCGCGGGAGTCCTGCTGGCGCCGGTGTCGCTGATCGACATCAACCTGGGCTTCATCGGCCTCAAGGCCTTCGCGGCGGCGGTGCTGGGCGGCTTCGGCTCCATCCCGGGCGCGCTGGTGGGCGGCGTCACCATCGGCCTCATCGAGCTGTTCTCGGGCGCCTACCTGCCGCTGGGCGTGAAGGACGTGGCCGCCTACGTGGTGCTGCTGCTCGTGCTCGCCATCCGGCCCCAGGGCATGTTCGGCACCATCGGGCGCAAGAAGGTCTGACGCGGCCATGCGCTTCGCGTTCAAGACGGCCTACGAGCACGACCTGGGCCTCTTCCGCGATCCGGTGCAGCGGCGCTACTACGCGGCCCTGCTCGCGGGCGTGCTCCTGCTGCCGGTGGCGATCCCCGCGTACCTGTCCGACATGAGCATGGTCTTCATCTACGGGCTCTGCGGTCTCTCGCTGATGGTGCTGGCCGGCTACACCGGCCTGGTCAGCCTGGGCCACGCGGCCTTCCTCGGCATCGGGGCCTACGCCCACGTGTACTTCACGCAGGACCTGGGGCTGCCGTGGGTCGCCGGCGTGGCGCTGGCCACGGTGGCCGCGGCCGCCGCGGGGGTGCTCGTGGGCCTGCCCGCGCTCCGGATGACCGGCGTCTACCTGACGATCGCCACCCTGGCCTTCGCGCTGATCATCCAGGAGGTGTTCACGCGCTGGGAGCACGTGACCCACGGCTTGAAGGGCCGCCCGGTGGACAAGCCGGTGATCTTCGGCGTCTCGTTCGCCTCCGACCAGGCGTTCTACTACCTGTGCCTGGCCGTGCTCATCGCCGGGCTCTGGCTCACCGCCAATCTCCTGCGCTCGCCGACCGGCCGGGCCTGGGTGGCGATCCGCGACAGCGAGATCGCCGCGCAGTCCATGGGCGTGCACCTGGCGCGCTACAAGACGATGGCCTTCGCGTACTCCGCCGCGCTCATGGGCGCGGCGGGCGCGCTCTTCGCCCACAAGATCGGCTTCCTCGCCCCAGACATCTTCACGGTGCTGCTGTCCATCCAGTTCCTGCTGATGGTGGTGGTGGGCGGCCTCGGCAGCCTGCACGGCGCGCTGTACGGGGCGGTCTTCGTGGCGCTGCTGCCCGTGCTGATCTCGGAGGCGCGCGATCGGGTGCCGGTCGCGGCGGGCCACGTCGCGGCCGTGCTGGGCAAGGGCGTGGGCGACGCGGTGTACTTGAACCTCGACAAGTTCGTCAAGCAGCCCGGCCTCGAGCCCGGCATCTTCGGGCTCATCCTGGTGCTCTTCATCCTGTTCGAGCCGCTCGGCATCTACGGACGCTGGCGCAAGATCTGGCTCTACTTCTCCACCTTCCCCCTCTACAAGGCGGCCACCTTCCGGCGCCAGAAGACCTACATGCGGTCGGAGCGCCTGCGGTGACGCTCTTCGCCGCCGACGAGCTGGTGGTGAACTTCGGGGGCATCCGGGCGGTGGACGGGGTGAGCTTCGAGGTGGAGGCCGGGCAGGTCTTCACGATCATCGGGCCCAACGGGGCGGGCAAGACCACCATCTTCAACCTGATCTCGCGGATCTACGATCCGACCCAGGGCCGGCTGCTCTTCCGCGGGGAGGACATCACGCGCGTGCCGCCGCACGAGATCGCCCGCCGCGGCATCGCGCGCACCTTCCAGAACATCGAGCTGTTCGAGCACGCCACCGTGCTGCAGAACCTGCTCCTGGGCCGCCACGCCCACGCCACGCGGCGGTTCGCCCAGGAGCTCCTGTTCTTGCCCGGAGTGCGCGCCCGTGAGCGCGCCCATCGCGAGGCCGCCGAGAAGGTGATCGACTTCCTCGATCTTCAGGCCTACCGCGACAGCCTGGTGGTCAATCTCCCCTACGGGGTCCGCAAGGTCGTGGAGATGGGCCGCGCCCTCTGCACCGAGCCCGCGCTGCTCCTGCTCGACGAGCCCTCGTCCGGGCTCAGCGTGGAGGAGACCGCGGACATGGCGTTCTGGATCCAGGACATCCGCGCCCTGCTCGGCATCACGGTGCTCATGGTCGAGCACGACATGAGCCTGGTCAGCGCGGTCTCCGACCGCGTTCTCGCGCTCAACTACGGCCGGGTGCTCGCGTGCGGCACCGCCCGGGAAGTCCAGGAGCATCCCGACGTGATCAAGGCGTACCTCGGAGGCTAGCCGATGGCCGAGGCGCTCCTCGCGGTCAGCAACGTAGAGACCTACTACGGGCCGATCATGGCCCTGCGCGGGGTGAGCTTCACCGTCCCCGCGGGCGCCATCGTGACCATCCTGGGCGCCAACGGGGCGGGCAAGACCACCATCCTCAAGACGGTCTCCGGGGTCATGGACCCCCAGAAGGGCAGCGTGACGCTCGAGGGCCGTCCGATCCACGGGCTCGACCCGGACCGGGTCGCCCGCCTCGGGCTCTCGCACGTGCCGGAGGGCCGCGAGGTGTTCCCGTTCCTCTCGGTGCGCGAGAACCTGCGCATGGGCGCCTACGCCCGGCGGGACGCCGACGGGGTGGCCAAGGACCTCGAGATGGTCACCGAGTACTTCCCGGTGCTGGCCGCGCGGGCCGAGCAGCGGGCCGGTTCCCTCTCCGGCGGCGAGCAGCAGATGCTGGCGATCGGGCGGGCGCTCATGGCGCGGCCCAAGGTCATGCTGCTGGACGAGCCTTCGCTCGGCCTCTCCCCCAAGCTGGTCAAGGACATCTTCGACATCATCCGGCGCATCAACCGCGAGCGCGGGGTGACCGTGCTCCTGGTCGAGCAGAACGCCAACCTGGCGCTCCAGACCGCGGACCACGGCTATGTCTTGGAGCTGGGCCGCATCGTGATGGAAGATACCTGCGAGCGGCTGCTCCAGAAGGACGACATCCGGGAGTTCTACCTGGGCCTCAAGGAGTCGAGCGTCCGCGGCACGCGGCGCTGGAAGAGGAAGAAGACATGGCGCTGACGACCCGCCCCGCCCCCGCCACCACCGGGGCCGGCCGCCCGGTGACGGTGCACGGCCAGGACACCCTGCCCAAGCTCTTCCGCCACGTGGTGCGCGAGCGCGGCGACCGGGTCGCCATGCGCGAGAAGCACCTCGGGATCTGGCGCGCCATCTCGTGGCGAGAGTACGGCCGGCAGGCCCGGGGCGTGGCCCTCGGCCTGGTGTCGCTCGGGCTGCGGCCGGGCGACGTGGTCTCGATCATGGCCGACAACTGCCCGGAGTGGCTCTACACCGATCTCGGCGTGATGTCGGCCGCGGCCATCCCCAACGGCATCTACACCACCGACTCCGCTCGCCAGGTCGAGTACATCGTCAACGACAGCGGCACCCGGTTCCTCTTCGTGGAGAACGAGGAGCAGCTCGACAAGGCGCTCGAGGTGCGCGCGCGCTGCCCGGAGCTGGTGAAGATCTTCGTGTTCGACATGGAAGGGCTCCACGGCTTCGAGGACGACCAGGTGATGACCTTCGAGGCCCTGCTCGAGCTGGGCGCGGTCTACGATCACGCGCATCCCGAGGCCTACGACCGGCTCGTGGAGATCCCCCGCCCCGAGGACCTGGCGATCCTGGTCTACACCTCCGGCACCACCGGGCCACCCAAGGGCGCGATGCTGAGCCACCGCAACATCCTGTTCCAGCTCGAGTACGCGGACTTCATCACTCCGCTGCGCGAGGGCGACCAGCAGCTGTCCTTCCTGCCGCTCTGCCACGTGGCCGAGCGCACGTTCTCGGTCTTCAACCCGCTCTACACCGGCGCGACCGTGAACTTCGCCGAGAGCATCGACACCGTGCCCGAGAACATCCGCGAGGTCGCCCCCGCGCTCTTCTTCGCGGTCCCGCGGATCTGGGAGAAGTTCTACTCCGGGGTGGCGCTGCGCATGCGGGACGCCACCTGGCTGGGCCGCTTCGCCTACGACCGCGCCATCCGCATCGGCCTGCGCCTGGCCGCGTGCCGGATCGAGGGGCGCCGGCCGTCCCCGGCCCTGCGGGCCGCGTTCCGGGTGGCCGACTTCCTCGTGCTCGACAACGTCAAGCGCTCGATCGGCCTGCATCGCGCGCGCGGCGTCGCCACCGGTGCCGCCCCGATCGCCCCGGACCTGATCCGCTGGTACCTGGCGCTCGGGCTCGACATGTACGAGGTCTACGGCCAGACCGAGAACACCGGTCTCGCCACCGCGATGCCGCCCAACCGCATCAAGCTCGGCACGGTGGGGGTGGCCCGGCCGGAGACGGAAGTGCGCCTGTCCCCCGAGGGGGAAATACTATTGAAGGGCCCGCACGTGTTCATGGGCTACTACGGCAAGCCCGACAAGACCGCGGAGACCATCGTGGACGGGTGGCTGCACACCGGCGACGTCGGCACCATCGACGCCGAGGGCTTCGTCCGCATCACCGACCGCATGAAGGACATCATCATCACCGCGGGCGGCAAGAACGTCACCCCGTCCGAGATCGAGAACCAGCTCAAGTTCTCGCCCTACATCTCCGACGCGGTGGTCATCGGCGACCAGCGCAAGTTCCTCTCCTGCCTCGTCATGATCGACCACGAGACGGTGGCCCAGTTCGCCCAGGAGCGGAACGTCCCGTTCAGCAACTTCGCCTCCCTCTGCCGGGCCCGCGAGGTGCAGGACCTCATCTGGAGCGAGATCGAGCGCGTGAACCGGGAGCTCGCGCGGGTGGAGACCATCAAGGCGTTCCGGCTGATCGAGCAGCTCCTCACCGCGGAGGACGAGGAGCTGACCCCCACCATGAAGCTGAAGCGCACCTTCGTCAACGTGAAGTACAAGGATCTGATCGACGGCATGTACGAAAGGAGCCACGGATGAAGAAGCTACTGGCAGTCAGCGTGCTGGCGGCCGCGGTGGCCGTCGCGGGAGTCGCGACGGCGCAGAAGGAGACCCGCGGGGTCAGCAAGACCGAGATCGTGCTGGGCATGCACACCGACCTCTCCGGCCCCGCCGCCACCTACGGGGTCTCCTCCTCGAACGCGGTGAAGATGAAGTTCGACGAGGTCAACGAGGCGGGCGGCATCCACGGCCGGAAGATCCGGCTCGTCATCGAGGACACCCAGTACCAGGTGCCGCGCGCGGTCCAGGCGGGGGCCAAGCTCATCCAGCGCGACCGCATCTTCGCGATGGTGGCCGGCCTCGGCACCCCGATGAACAACGCGCTCTTCAAGGACCAGTTCGACGCGGGAGTGCCGAACCTCTTCCCGCTCTCCGCGGCCCGCTCGATGTACGAGCCCTTCAACAAGCTGAAGTTCTACGGCGCGGCCAGCTACGTGGACCAGGTGCGCGCCGGCATCAACTACTTCGTGACCCAGAAGGGCAAGAAGACGCTCTGCGCGATGTACCAGGACACCGACTTCGGCAAGGAAGTGCTGGACGGCGTGGTGATGCAGGCCGAGAAGATGAAGCTGAAGATCGCGGAGACGGTCACCCACAAGCCCACCGACCAGGACTTCAGCGCCCAGGTCACCAAGCTGAGGGCGGCCAACTGCGACCTCGTGGTGCTCGGCACCATCGTGCGCGACTCGATCGTGCCCTACGCCACCGCGCGCAAGATGGGGTGGAACGACGTGGACTTTCTGGGCTCCGCCGCCTCCTACGACCTCTTCGTGGCCGCCGCCCAGGGCGGCGTGACCGAGGGCTTCTACGCCATGGGCCTCACCGCCATGCCGTACCGTGACACGCTGGGCCCGGAGGCCCAGAAGTGGTTCGACCGCTACAAGGACCGCTACAAGGTGGACCCGAACATCGGCGCGATCTACGGCCACGTCGCCGCCGACCTGACCGTGACCGGCCTCGTGAAGACCGGCCCCGAGCTGACCACCGACAACTTCGTGAAGGGCCTCGAGTCCATCCGCGGCTATCACGACATCTTCCACGGCCCCGAGGTCAACTTCGCGCCCGACCAGCACCAGGGCGCCAACTCCTCGTTCCTGGCCGTCGTCAAGGGCGGGCGCTGGACGCGCCTGACCGACCCGCTCCGTTTCTAGCCTCGATCACCCGGGAGGTGGCGGGCGCCACCGCGCGGCCCGTCACCTCCCTCTTCGTGCCCGCCGATCCTCGATGCCCTCAACCGCGTGCGTCGAGCCAGTCCTGGAAGCGCTTCCAGTGGACCACCAGCGCCATGGCGGGCAGGCGCCAGCCGTGGAGCGGGATGGGCTGGATCGCGGTCACCGGCCAGCCGATCTCGGCGGGCGAGATGCCGAGCGCGCGCTCGGCGAGCAGCTTGCCCATGACCGTCGCCATGGCGACGCCGCGCCCGTTGTAGCCGAGCCCGACCAGCACGCCGGGCCGGGGCTCGTGCAGGTGCGGCAGGTGATCGGCGGTCAGCGCGACCCGCCCGCTCCAGCGGTGCTCCCAGGCGGCCGCCCCGATCTGGGGAAAGAGCCGCTGCGCGACCGCTTCGAGCCGCGCGAACAGGGCAGGATCGCCGCGATCGTCCAGGGGGCCGCGCCCCCCCATGAGGAGGCGGCCCTCCGGATCGAGACGGAAGTAGAACAGGATGCGCCGCAGGTCCGAGACCACCTGGCCCCCGGGCAACACCCGACGCCGCACGTCCTCGGGCAGCGGCCGCGTGGCGACCTGGTAGCTCTGCACCGGCAGCATGGTGCGCCGGAGCCCCGGCCACAGGTCGTCGCTGTAGGCATTGGTGGCGAGGATCAGCGTGGGCGCGGTCACGCTCCCGGCGGGGGTTCCCACGCGCCAGCTTCCCCGCGCCGAGTCGAGGCGCCCGACCGGCGAGCGCCCGTGGACGGCCGCGCCCGCCTGCTGGGCCGCCCGAGCCAGCCCGCGCACGAAGGCC
>DATFGS010000857.1:0-17259 GCA_035249225.1 Candidatus Methylomirabilota bacterium
CACCACCGCCATGTGGGAGGACACCAGGTCGAGATGCGTGCGCAGGTCGAGCCGCATGGACTGGTAGACCAGCCGCTTGATCATGCGCACCGGCACCTGCGGGCCGTCGGCCACGCGCCGGGCGAAGGCGTAGGTCTCCTCGACGAGCTTGTCGTGCGGCACCACCCGGTTCACGATGCCGAGCTCGAGGGCCCGGGGCGCCTCGATGAAGTCGGCGGTCCACAGCAGCTCGAGCGCGCGGGCGGTGCCGATGAGGCGCGGCAGGAAGTAGGTGTCGCCGTCGCCGGGCACCAGGCCCACCCGCACGTAGCCGGTGGAGAAGCGCGCCGCGTCGGAGGCGATGCGCATGTCGCACATGAGCGACATGCCCATGCCCGCGCCCACCGCGACCCCGTTGACCATCGCGATGACCGGCTTGTCCATCGCCTCGAGCGCCTTGGGCACGCGGTGGATGTGCTCCCACAGGCCGTTCTTGTTGTCGAGCGGGGTGGGATCGCCGGTGCCCATGCGCCCGACGTCGCCCCCGGAGCAGAACGCCTTGCCCGCGCCGGTCACGATCACCACGTTCACGTTCGGATCGGCCTGCGCCTCGTTGAGCGAGGCGGACCAGCGGTCGATCATGGACCCGGTGAAGGCGTTCATCTTGTCGGGCCGGTTGAGCGTGATGGTGGCGATGCGGTCCTTCACCTCGTAGAGCAGCTCGCTGTCCGCCATGGGGTCGTCCTCCGGGAGCGGGTGGGATCAGGCGCGGGGCTTCCGGCCCCGCCAGGTCGTGAGCGAATAGAGCGCGAGGAGCCCGGAGCCGAGCAGGAGCGCCGAGCTCGGCCCGGGGGTGGCCGTGATGTTGTCCACGCCGAGGGTGCCGGTGACGCTGTCTGCCGCCGACGTCGCACCCACCGCGTGGTAGAGCTGCAGCTGCACCGTGTTGTGCAGCGCCGCGGTCACGCTCCCGACTCCCGGCGTCAGATCCCCGGGCGCGATGGAAAAGAGCTCGGTCACCCATCCGCTGCCCGCGGGCAAGAGCACGGGGATCGTCGAGAACGCGGCGTTCGCGGCGGCGGCCCCCGTCGCGTCCGAGAGGAGCACGCGGAGCGAAAGACCGGTGGAGCCGACGTTGTTCAGATCCATCCGGATGCCGCTGATGCCGGCCGCGATGTAGTCGCCGGACCACTGGCGAATGTTGATCGCGCTCAGCAGGTTCCCCGGCCCGACCCCCGTGACCGACGTGATCTTGAGGAAGCTGTCGGTCGCGCCGCCCGGACCGCCCCCCGGGACGTTCACGGGCGGGGTCGGGCTCGACATGTCGAGCAGGGACACGCCCCATCCGTTCGTGGTTCCATCCTGAAAGGTGTCCTGCTGCCCGATCGAGAGCCCCCAGGCGAGCGCGGGGGACAGACCGAGCAGGAGCAGCAGCACCGCCGTTCGCACCACGTGCGTCATCGGCGGTCTTCAGTCCTTCGGCAGGCCGAGCACCCGCTCGCCCAGGATATTGCGGAGGATCTCGGTGGTGCCCGCGCGGATGCCGCTGCCGCGGGCCAGGAGGCAGTAGAACTCCCACTCGCCCTCGTCGGGCGCCTGCGGAGCACCCGGCATGAGCTGCGAGTAGGGGCCGATGATCTCGGTGGCGAGCTCGGCCAGGTCCTGGTCGAGCTGGCTCCAGAAGAGCTTCGAGGTCGAGCCCTCCGGCCCGGGCGTCCCGCCCCGGAGGATCTTGGTCAGGCTGCGATAGCCGTTGAGCTGGAGCACCCGCTCCCCGATGGAGAGCGCGGCGATCTTCTGGCGCGCCACCGGATCCTCCGACGCGGGGCGCCCGTTCTTCATGGTGCGCCGGGCCAGCGACAGGAGCTTCTGCAGCGCGGTGCGCAGGCTGATGTGGCGGATCATCGTGAGCACGTCGCGCTCGTAGGCCAGGGTGGTGAGCGCCACTCCCCAGCCCTCGTTCACCTTGCCCACCACGTTGGTGACTGGCACGCGCACGTTCTCGAGGAAGACCTCGTTGAACTCGGCCTCGCCGGTGATCTGGCGCAGCGGGCGGATGGTGAGGCCCGGGCTCTTCATATCCACCAGCAGGAACGTGATGCCCTTGTGCTTGGCCGCGGCCGGATCGGTGCGGACCAGGAAGAAGCCCCACGCGGCCACGTGGGCCATGCTGGTCCAGACCTTTTGCCCATTGAGCACGTAGTGGTCGCCGTCCAGCACCGCGCGGGTCTGGAGATTGGCCAGGTCGCTCCCCGCGTTGGGCTCGGAGAAGCCCTGGCACCAGATGTCCTCTGCGGTCAGGATGCGGTCGAGGTGGCGGGCGCGCTGGGCCGGGGTGCCGTGCTTCATCAGCGTGGGGCCCAGCATGCTGAGGCCGCTGCGATTGAGCGGCTGCGGGCTCCCGCTGTGCGACAGCTCCTCATAGAGGATGACCTGCTCCATGATGGAGGCGCCGCGCCCGCCGTACTCGGCGGGCCAGTCCATGCCCACGTAGCCGGCCTTGTGCAGCGCGCGCTGCCACTCGCGCAGGCGGTTGACCTCGCCGACGTCGGCGCGCGAGGAGGCGAAGCCGCGGCCCTTGAGATCGGCGGGCACGTTCTCGGCGAGCCACGCGCGGACCTCCTGGCGGAAGTCCTGCTGCGCCGGCGTGAAGTCGAAGTCCATCGTCCGTCTAGTCCCCTCTCGCCTCGGGGGAGAGGGCCGGGGCGAGGGGTGGTCTCATCAGACGGTGCCGGCCGCGTCGGGCCGGGTAACCACTCCGTTGATGCGCCACCCGTCCTCCCAGATCATCTCGTAGAGCGCCTCGATCGCCTGCCCGTTCGCGCCGCGGATCTTCACGGTGACGTACGCGAGGCCGGGCGAATCAAGCTCCGTCCTGGTCACCGCCGCGAACGTCGAGCGCGCGATCTCCGGGTAGCCGCGGCGCACCATGGTCTCGAACGCGGCACGATCGAACTGCGCCCGGATCATTCCCGACGCGAACGTGAAGGCGGTGTCGAAATCGCCGCGGCGGAATGCCTCGAGCTGCTTGACCACCGGCTCGGCGGCGCCCTTGGCGTCGGTCCGGTCCGCCTGCGCCCAGGCAACGGCGCAAACCGATAGCACCGCCAGCGCGCTGGCGAATCCGGCGACAAGACGCTTCACCTGCATGAGCCCCCTCGCCCTGCCCTCTCCCCTGAGGGGAGAGGGTGGTCCTAGTGCATCACCGAGCCGCCGTCGACGTTGAGGGCCTGCCCGGTGATGTTGCGCGCGTCCTCCGAGGCGAGGAAGACCGCGGCGAGGCCGATGTCCTCCGGCGTCTGCTCGCGCTTCATCGGGATGACGTCGCCCACCCGCTTGTCGAAGACCTGCCGCGCGGTCATGCCCTTGAAGGCCGGGGTGGTGTCGGCGATGTGCTGGGCCAGCTTCTCCCAGAACGCGGTCCACAGCACGCCCGGGCAGATCGCGTTGACGGTGACCCCGTGGGGCGCCAGCTCCTTGGCGATGACCCGGGTGAAGGTGATGACGCCGCCCTTGGCCACCGAGTAGGGCGGCATGGTCATCGCGGCCAGCGGGCCCGCGATCGAGGCGATATTGATGATGCGCCCGGCCTTGCGCTCGATGAAGTAGGGCGCCAGCGCCTTGCACATGAGGAAGACCGACTTGAGGTTGACCGCGTAGGTCCGGTCCCAGTCCTCTTCCGAGTTGTTGGTGAACGGCATGCCGGGGGCGGAGGCCATCCCCGCGTTGTTCACCAGGATGTCGACTTGGCCCATCTCCTTCTTGATGCGGTCCACCGCGGCCTGCACGTCGGCCCCCTTGGTGACGTCGCAGCGCATCGAGATGGCCTTGCGGCCCATCGCGAGCACTTCTTTCACCACCCCCTGCGCGTTGGCGTCCTGGATGTCGGGGATGGCGATGTCGGCGCCCTCCTTGGCCATGCACAGCACGATGCCGCGCCCGATCCCGGCGCCGCCGCCCGTCACCACCGCCACCTTGCCGGCAAGCCTCATCGTCTCGTCTCCTCGCGTGGGTTGGAGCCCGGGCCATTCTATACCGGGCGGCAACGGTGCGCAGCCCGCACCGCCGGCGCGCGCGGAGGCCGTTGACGTGCGCGCGCCCGCGCTATAGCGTGGAGCGGCCGCCATGACGCCACGCGTAGCCGCGCGAGCCGCGATCCTCGCCGTCGTCCTGGCCGGCGCCTGCCTGCTCGGGGCCGACTTCAGCCGGCCCGACCCGGCGAGCTTCACGCTGGGCCAGACGACCGAGCAGGAGATCCGGGCCCGGTTCGGCAAGCCCTCCGGCCAGGTCAACGCCCGCGTGGGCGACAAGCTGGTGACGACCCTGCGCTACGCGTACGCGGAGGCGCGATCCGTCGCGGTCCCGGTGCGGATCATGGCCTACGCCTTCCACGAGGGCCGGCTCGTCGGGTTCGACTACATGAGCTCCTTCGCGGCCGACCAGACCGTCTTCGACGAGCTGGCCGCGAAGCGGATCCGGCGCGGGATCTCGACCCGCGCCGAGGTGCTCGACCTCATGGGCAAGCCGTCCGGGCAGTTCATCTACCCCTCGTCCTACGCCGGGCTGCCGGGCCACCACGCCGACGTGTACAGCCACTCGCGCAGCGAGAAGCTCCCGTCCGGGGTGACGCTCGAGACCACCACGAAGGTGCTGACCGTCGTGTTCGACGAGCACGACGTGGTGGCCGAGACCCATCTCGTGGTCACCACGAGCAGCAAGCCGCTGAAGCTGACGCCGGACACCATGCACCCGCCCCACGGAGGCCTCTCGTGAGCACGCCCGCCCTGCGCAGCCACAACTGGTTCGGCAAGAAGGATCTGGACGGCTTCGCCCACCGGTCGTGGATCAAGGCCGAGGGCTTCAGCGGGCTCATGTTCGACGGGCGGCCGGTGATCGGCATCGCCAACTCCTGGTCCGAGCTGACCAACTGCAACGCGCACCTGCGGCAGGTGGCGGAGGCGGTGAAGCGCGGCGTGCTGTCGGCGGGCGGCTTCCCGCTCGAGTTCCCGACCATCTCGCTGGGTGAGATCCTCATGAAGCCCACCACCATGCTCTTCCGCAACCTGATGGCGATGGACGTGGAGGAATGCATCCGCGCCTACCCGCTGGACGGCGTGGTGCTGCTCTCGGGCTGCGACAAGACCACGCCCGCCATGCTGATGGGCGCGGCCTCCGCCGACGTGCCCGCGATCATGGTCACCGGCGGGCCGATGCTGCGCGGGCGCTGGCGCACCGAGGACATCGGCTCGGGCACCGACAACTGGCGGTTCTGGGCGGAGCGGCGGGCCGGCCGGCTCAGCGAGGAGGAGTTCTGCGAGATCGAAGCGTGCCTCTCGCGCTCGGCCGGGCACTGCATGGTGATGGGCACCGCCTCCACCATGGCCTCGATGGCGGAGACGCTCGGCATGACGCTGCCCGGCAACGCGGCGATCCCGGCGGCGGACTCGCGGCGCATGGCGCTGGCCGAACTGTCCGGGCGGCGCATCATGGAGATGGTGCGCGAGGATCTGAAGCCGTCGAAGATCCTCACCCGCGAGGCCTTCGACAACGCCATCCGCACCGGCATGGCCATCGGCGGCTCCACCAACGCGATCATCCACCTGCTCGCCCTCGCGGGCCGCGCGGGCGTGGACCTGGCCCTGGCGCGCTTCGACGAGCTCTCGCGCACCACGCCGATGCTGCTCAACGTGCGCCCGTCCGGCAAGTACCTGATGGAGGATTTCTTCTACGCGGGCGGTCTGCCCGCGGTGCTGAAGGAGCTGATGCCGCTGCTGAACCGCGACGCGCTCACCGTGACCGGCCGGTCGCTCGCCGCCAACAACGAGGCCGCGGTCAACTACAACCCGGACGTGATCCGCACGCTCGCGATGCCGATCCTGAGCGAGGGCGGCACCGCGATCCTGACCGGCAACCTCTGCCCGGACGGCGCGGTGCTGAAGCAGTCGGCCGCCTCCCCGCATCTCCTCACGCACCGCGGGCGCGCGGTGGTGTTCGAGGACCACGCGGACCTGCACGCGCGCATCGACGACCCGGACCTGGCGGTGGACGAGACCTCGGTGCTCGTGCTCAAGCGCGTGGGGCCGAAGGGCGCGCCCGGCATGCCGGAGTGGGGCGCCGCGCCCATCCCGCGCAAGCTGCTGCAGAAGGGCGTGCGGGACATGGTGCGCATCTCGGACGCGCGCATGAGCGGGACGTCGTACGGCACGGTGGCGCTGCACGTCTCGCCCGAGGCCGAGGCGGGCGGGCCGCTCGCGCTCGTCCAGGACGGCGACGAGATCGAGCTGGACGTGCCGAACCGCCGCCTGACCCTCCGGGTCCCCGACGACGAGCTGGCCCGCCGCCGCGCCCGGTGGACACCGCGCCCGCCCCACTACACGCGCGGCTACGGCCGCCTCTTCCTGGACCACGTGCTGCAGGCCCACGAGGGCTGCGACTTCGACTTCCTCCGCGGGAAAACGCCAGTCCGCGCCGAAGACACCGCCGGCCCCAGCCACTCCTAGGCGGCTACTGCAGCGCCTGGCGGAGGGAGCCGGACGCGTGCTTGAGACGGCGGCGGGCTTCGGGGGCGTCGATGCGGAGGCGGGCCATCGCGATGGCGACCTTGGCGCTGGCGCCCGAGGCCGCGAGCAGGCGCTCGGCCTCGCGCGGCGACACGCGCCCTAGCTGGCGCACGAGGCGCAGCGCGCGGGCGCGGAGCTTGGCCGAGCGCGGGCGCAGGTCCACCATGCGGTTGCCGTAGACCTTGCCGAGGCGCGCGAACGACGCGGTGGTCAGCGTGTTGAGCGCGAGCTTGGTCGCGGTGCCGGCCTTGAGCCGCGTCGAGCCGGTGAGCACCTCGGGGCCGACCGCGAGCGCGATCACCACGCGGGCCGCGCGGGCCGGCACGTCAGGGTTGTAGGTGACCAGCGCGGTGGCGGCCCCGCGCCGGCGCGCCGCCTGGAGCGCCGCGCGCACGAACGGCGTGACGCCGCTGGCCGCGATGCCCACCACCATGTCGCCGGGCCGCACGCGCCTGCGGATCTGCCGCGCGCCCTCGGCGCCGTCGTCCTCCGCGCCTTCCGACGAACGGAACACGGTGCGCTTGCCGCCCGCGATCACCGCCTGCACCAGCGACGGCGGCGTGTCGAAGGTCGGCGGGCACTCGGCGGCCTCGAGCACGCCCAGCCGCCCGCTGGTGCCCGCGCCCACGAAGATGAGCCGCCCGCGGCGTGACAGCGACCGGACGATCAGATCCACCGCGCGACCGAGGGCCGGCGCGGCGCGGCCGACCGCGCGCACCGCGCGCCGGTCGGCCTGGTTCATGAGCCGCGCGATCCTCACCGCGGACAGCCGGTCGAGCCGGCCGGTGCCCGGGTTCACGCGCTCGGTGGGCAGCCGGTCGTAGCGGATGCGCTTCACGCGTCCATCCTACCGGCTAGTGCGCCTCGAACCCGAGCCATTCCTCCACCTGCTCGACCAGCCGATCGCACCGCTCGTCGAGCTGCGCGTCGGTCAGATTGGCGATGGGATGCGGCATGTCGAGAAACGGGTAGCCCGGCTTGCCCCAGCTCTCGGCCATCGCCTTGCCGGTATTGCGGAACGGAGCGGTGACGATGGCGATGGCCGGCACCCCTTGCTCCTCCATCAGGATCGCGTCGAGCACACTGCTCGAGCTGCACGACCCTCAGTCGCCGATGCCGGAGATGACGAGATCGGCCTGCGCGCGCAGCGCCTTGATCCCGTCCGCGTCCACCTCGTGGCTCGCGGAGCGCTTCCGGTTCCGCACCGTGACCGTCATCTGGTGGCGCTGGGCCAGCCGCTGCGCCAGCCTCTCGAGGATGGGGCTCGCGTTGAACTTGGTGTTCTCGACCAGCCCGAGGCGCAGGCCGCGGGGGCTCGCCGGGCGGGGCGCCAGCTTGATCGCGCGCTCCACCGGCTTCGAGGTCGGGTCGAAGAGCTTCATGTCCGGTCTCCTTCGCTGGGCAGCTCGATGCGTGTCGTCACGCTGCGGGTCCACTTGGTGCCCCACCCCGGCAGACAGGCGGACCAGCTCCCGGCCCGGCCGCCCGCGAACGCGATCAGGATGTCCTCGGGGCGCTCAAAGCGGTACCGCCAGGTCGTCTCGTCCGCCGGCGTGACCTCGCCGGGCAGGCGCGCGCCGCGCTTGTAGTCCGCCACGGACCGGCGCGTGCGCTCGATCAGGAAGCGCTGCACGTCGAGGCGGCTCCAGCCCGCCTTCTGCAGCACCTCCTGGTGCTCGCCCGCGAACACGATCAGCGTCTCGTTGAAGCCGAGCAGGTTGGACGTGCCCACATTGCCGAGCGCGTCGGCGAAGCAGTAGAGCAGCGGCTCCGGCTCGGCGGCCAGGTGGTTGTAGACCTGGTAGAGGCTGTTCGACGCGATCAGGGTGACCGCGCTGTCCTGCGGCCGGAGGCCGCGCGAGACGTGCAGCGGCTCCCACGGGTGGTCCTCCTCGTGCTCCGCGAAGCAGAAGCTGTACTTGCCCGGGTTGCCGAGGGTAGCGCGGTCGAGCAGGCCCGGGCGCGTGTTCATCGCGTTCATCATGATGAGGCGCACCGCGCGGCCGATCGTCGCGTTGGGGCGGTGCCCCTGGCCGAACGCGTTGTTGCCGCTGTTGATCTCGAGCCGGCGCGCGATCGGCCCGTTGACGACCAGCGCCATCGCGGAGCCGCCGGTGCTGCTGGCCGGCCCGTGGTAGGCGAAGGCGGGCGCGCACAGGCTCTTCACCGCGGCCACCACCACCGGCATGTACTCGGGGCGGCAGCCCGCCATCACCGCGTTGATCGCCGCCTTCTCGGCGGTGACCACCGCGTTGCGGCCGGTGATCGCGCCCAGCTCCTCCGGGCCGTCGAGCCCGGCCGCGGCCAGCATGGCCGCGATCGAGCGGTCGGACGGCGGCACCACCGGCAGGCCGTCGGTCCAGCCCGCGTCGTAGTACGCCTCGATCAGCGCGGCCGGATCGGCCGCCTCGTCGATCTCCCTCATCGTGTCCTCTCGTCCGCCCGCTGGTCCCCGCGGTGGTCCGCCCGATGATAGCCCAGGCGCCCGGAGATCTCCGCGGTCGGGACCGCTCCGCGATTAGCCGTGACGGGTCAGACGATCAGCCTCGGCCGACGAAGGGCATCTTCGTCGCCATCACCGTGAGAAAGAGCACGTTGGCGTCGAGCGGCAGGCTCGACATGTAGACCACCGCGTCCGCCACCGCCTTCACGTCCATGGTCGGCTCCACCTGCGTGGTCCCGTTCGGCTGGAGCACGCCCTTGGCCATGCGCGCGGTCATCGGGGTGGCCGCGTTGCCGATGTCGATCTGCCCGCAGCCGATGTCGTACTTGCGGCCGTCGAGCGCGGTGGCCTTGGTGAGGCCGGTCACCGCGTGCTTGGTCGCGGTGTAGGGCGAGGAGTTGGGCCGCGGCGTGTGCGCCGAAATCGACCCGTTGTTGATGATGCGCCCGCCCATCGGGGTCTGGGCCTTCATGATCTTGAACGCTTCCTGCGTGCACAGGAAGACGCCGGTCAGGTTGGCGTTGACCACCGTCGTCCACTGCTCGTAGGTGAGGTCCTCGAGCAGCACCGGCGGCGCGCCCCCGCCCGCGTTGTTGAAGAGCACGTCGAGGCGACCGAACGTCTCCTTGGTCTTGGCGAAGAGCGCCTTGATCGACTCGTGGCTGGTCACGTCGGTCTGCACCACCAGCGACTTGCCGGACGTGCCCTGGCCCTCGGCGGCGGCGGCCTCCAGCATGTCCTTGCGCCGCCCCGCGAAGACGACCGCGTAGCCCTCCTTCATGAGGGCCAGCGCGCTGGCCTTGCCGATGCCGCTGCTCGCTCCCGTGACGATCGCGACCTTCTGCGTCGATGAAGTCATTTGTCGGCCTCCCGGGGCCGAACCTTAGCCCGTGCGGCGGCGGCAGTCAATGCGGCTATTTGCGGCGGCGGGTCGCGGGGGGACTCTGCTTGGGCTCTCCGTCTACCTGATCACCTGATCCGCCCGCCCCAGCACCGACGGGGGAATCGTCAAGCCGCGCGCCTTCGCAGTCTTGAGGTTGATCACCAGCTCGAACTTCGTGGGCTGCTCCACAGGCAGGTCGGCGGGCTTGGCCCCTTTGAGAATCTTGTCCACGTAGGTCGCGGCGCGCCGACACGAATCAGTCAGGTTCGCTCCGTAGGACATGAGGCCCCCGGCATCGACAAATTCCCGTGAGGGGTACACAGTCGGCAGCCGATACCGTGTCGCCAGGTCCACGAGGCGTCTCTGCTCTCTAAAGAACAGGTTGCTTGGCAGCATAGTCAGAGCGCCCGCGCGCGCCCTGGTCATGTCCGAGAAAGCTCTGTCGAAATCAGCGGGATCTCGTGGCGCCTCAACGAATTGAAGCCGCACCCCCAGCTCCCGTGCCGCGACTTCTGCCCCCGTCAGCATCTCCTTTTCCGTGCGTTCGCCGAGCGCACCTGGCAGCCAGAGGACAGCGACCTGGCCGATGCCCGGAACGGCCTGCGTGAGCAGTTCCAGACGCTTGCCGACGAGCTCCGTGCTGAGGCCGGACAACCCCGTGACATTGCCGCCCGGCCGCGCAAGGCTGGTGACGAGCCCGCTCCCAACCGGATCGGCAACAGAAGCGAAGACAATGGGGAGGGTTCTGGTCGCTTGCTTGGCGGCGAGGGCGAACATTGTAGTTCCTCCCTCGGTCACGATGACATCAACCTTGAGCGTAACCAGCTCGGCCGCGAGACCGGGGAACCGCTCTCGCCCCTTCCCTTCGGCATCTCGGTATTCGATCACGAGGTTGCGACCCTCGACGTAACCGAGGTCACGCAGTCCTTGAACGAAGGCCTCGCGCAGGTGGGGGCCAGTGGCCAGGTTGGGCGACAAGTACCCTATTCGAGCGATCTTGTCCGTCTGCTGCCCCTCGGCGGCGAGCGGCGCGGCGAGGAGGCCGCCCGCCGTGATTGCCAAGAAGGCGCGGCGAGGCATCTGGGGCAAGCAGATCTGTTCCATCCGGCGCGCCATCGCTGCGGGGTCTCCTTTCGGTGCCGCCGCTCGGTCGCGGACTACGGTAGGCGGGGCGCGGGAGACCTGTCAATCACGACGCCACCGCCCGCCCCCGTGGTGCCCGCCCACCGCAGCGGGGGTGGTGGGGCCAGCGCAGGGGCCGTGGTCCGCCACGAGCTCGAGCCAATGCGGCTATTTGCGGCGGCGCCTTTGCTAGTATGACGAGGGCATGGCCACGCTGACCGACCACGTCACCTATGCGGACGCCCAGCGGCTCTGCTCCCCCGCCCGGCTCTGGGAGCTCTTCGACGGCGACCGCGAGCGGCTGAACATCGCGCACGAGTGCATCGACCGCCATCCCGCCGATCGGGTCGCGGTGCGCCTCGTCCACTCGCTCGAGCACGGGGGGCACGACGAGGCCTTCACCTTCGGCCAGCTCGCCGCCTGGTCCGCCCGCTTCGCCCACTACCTGGCCGACCGCGGCGTCGGGCCGGGCGACCGGGTGGGCATCATGCTGGAGCCGTCCCTGCCGTTCTACGCGGGCCTCTTCGGCGCGGTGAAGCGCGGGGCCATCGCGGTCCCCCTCTTCACGTTGTTCGGCCCCGACGGCCTGCGCCTGCGCATCGACGACTGCGCGCCCCGGCTCCTGCTCGTCTCGCCGTCGCAGGCCGACATCGCGCGCGACGCGCCCGGTCTCGCCACCGTCGTCGCCGACGACGCGTTCCTCGCCGCGCTCGCCGCGTACCCGGAGCGCTACGCGCCCGCCACCCGCGCCGACGATCTCGCGGTGTTCCAGTACACCTCGGGGACGACGCGCGAGCTGCCGGCCGCGGTGCGCCACACCCACCGCAGCATCGTCACGCTGATGGTCGCCGCGCTCTACGGCACCGGCATCCGTCCCGGCGACCGGTTCTTCTGCCCGTCGTCGCCCGCGTGGGGCCACGGCCTCTGGCACGGCACGCTCGGCCCGCTCGCCCTCGGCGTCGCCACCGGGGCCTTCGCGGGCCGGTTCGACGCGGACCGCCTGCTGCGCGCGCTGGCCGAGCACGAGATCACCAACCTCTCGGCGGCGGCCACCCACTACCGGATGATGAAGAGCGCGGGCACCGCGTCGTGCTACCGCTACGCGATCCGCAAGCTCTCCTTCACCGGCGAGCCCATCGACGAGGCCACCCGGCTCTTCGTGGAGGCGACCTTCGGCACGCCGGTGTGCAGCATGTACGGCACCACCGAGGTCGGGGTCATCCTCGCCTCCTACCCGGGGGCGCCCGACTTCGCGGTGAAGGCGGGCTCGCTCGGCAAGCCGGTGCCCGGCGTGGAGGTCGAGGTGCAGCGCCCCGACGGCGCGCGCTGCGCCCCCGACGAGCCCGGCGAGATCAAGGTCAAGCGCCGCGACGGGTGGTTCCCGACCAAGGACCGCGGCTGGATCGACGCGGACGGCTACTTCTTCCACGGCGGGCGCGCCGACGACGTCATCATCTCGGCGGGCTGGACGATCAGCGCGGTGGAGGTCGAGGGCGCGCTGCTCAAGCACGCCGACGTCCGCGAGGCCGCGGTGATCGGGGTGCCCGACCCGCTGCGCGGGCTCGTGGTCAAGGCTTTCATCGTGAGCCCCCGCCGCGGCGACTCGGCCTTCGCCCGCGAGCTGCAGGAGTGGACGCGCACCCGCCTCGCCCAGCACGAGTACCCGCGACAGGTCGAGTTCGTGACCGAGCTGCCCAAGACGCCGGCCGGCAAGGTGAACCGCAAGGTGCTCCGCGAGCGCGAGGCCGGCGCCTCCGTTCCCACGCCCTAGGAGGCCGGCCGATGGCCACGACCCAGCAGCTCTTCCCCAAGATCACCCAGCAGGGCCTCGACGACCTGCGCCGCCGCATCGGCGTGCCGATCACCGACACGCTCGAGCCCTGGTGCCACGAGGCCACCCGCGACAACATCCGCCACTACGCCCACGGCATCGGCGACGACAACCCGCTCTGGTGCGATCCGGCCTACGCGGCGCGCACGCGCCACCGCGGGATCATCGCGCCGCCGAGCTTCCTCTTCGCCACCAGCCGCATCATCTCGGGCTACGTGGGCGGGCTCTCGGGCGTGCACGCGATGTGGGCGGGCGCGGACTGGACGTGGCACCAGCCGGCGCGGCGCAACGACGAGATCGCGACCGAGGCGTGGCTCAAGGACCTGATCGAGCACCAGACGCGCTTCGCGGGCCGCTCGGTCCAACAGATCTACCACGTGAAGTTCCGCAACCAGCAGGGCGAGCTGCTCGCCGAGGCCGACAGCTGGTGCTTCCGCACCGAGCGCGACCACGCGCGCGAGCAGGGCAGCAAGTACGCCGAGGTGAAGAGCAAGCCGCCGCGGCGCTATTCCGACGAGGAGCTGGCCGAGGTGTACCGCCTCTACGCGGCCGAGGAGATCCGCGGGGCCACCCCGCGCTACTGGCAGGACGTGACGGTGGGCGAGGCGCTGCCGCGGATGGCGAAGGGCCCGATGACCGTCACCGGCTTCATCGCCTACGCGCAGGGCTGGGGCGGCCTCTACATCCGCGCCAACAAGCTCAACTGGAAGCAGATCACCAAGCACTCGGGCCTCGGCATCAAGAACCGCTTCGGCATCCCGGACTGCCCGGAGCGCGTGCACTGGGAGCACGAGTTCGCCACCGCGGTCGGCGCGCCCGGGGCCTACGACTACGGCCCGGAGCGCTGCTCCTGGCTCACCCATCACCTGACCAACTGGATGGGCGACGACGGCTTCCTGCGCCGGGCGCACTGCAAGATCCGCCGCCACAACCCGGAGGGCGACTACCTGATCATCGAGGGCCGCGTCACCGGCAAGCGCGTGGAGGACGGCCGGCACCTGGTCGACATCGAGCAGTCGGCCCACAACCAGGACGGCGAGCTCTCGGTGGTGGGCGGCGGCGTGGTCGAGCTGCCCGCGCGCGCATGACGCCGGTCCGCCCCGGGCTCGAGGTGCTCGCCTCGCGCCTGTCCTCGCTCCTGGCCGGGCGTCGCGTCGGGCTGCTCTGCCACCCCGCCTCGGTGACCCGCGACCTGACCCACGCCGCCGACGTGATCCGCAAGCTCCGCCGCGTCCGCCTCACCGCGCTGTTCGGGCCCGAGCACGGCCTCGCCGGCGTCGTGCAGGACCACGTGCACGTCGGCTCGGCCCGCGACCGGGCGCGCGGGGTGCCCGTGCACAGCCTGTACGGCGGCCGGCGCCTCGAGCCGACCCGCGCCATGCTGCGCGACGTCGACGTGCTGGTGGTGGACCTCCAGGACGTGGGCGCGCGCTACTACACCTACGCGTGGACCACCGTGCTGGCGATGCGGGTGTGCGCGCGGGAGGGCAAGCCGGTGATCGTGCTCGACCGGCCGAACCCTCTCGGGGGCGAGCGCCTCGAGGGCAACGACGCCGATCCGAAGTTCGCCTCGTTCGTCGGCCTCTACCCGCTGCCGATCCGCCACGGCATGACCATCGCGGAGCTGGCCGCCTACCACAACGAGACGCAGGGCTTCGGCTGCGACCTCACGGTGGTGCCGATGGCCGGCTGGCGCCGCGAGATGCTGTGGGAGGACACCGAGCTGCCGTGGGTGGCGCCGTCGCCCAACATGCCGACCCCGGACACCGCGCGCGTCTACCCGGGCGGCTGCCTGCTCGAGGGCACCAACCTCTCCGAGGCCCGAGGCACCACGCGGCCCTTCGAGTGGGTCGGCGCCCCGTACCTCGACGGCCCGAAGCTCGCCGCCGCGCTCGAGCGTCGCGGCCTGCCCGGGGTGCGCTTCCGCCCCATCACCTTCGAGCCGATGTTCCAGAAGTGGGCGCGACGCGCCTGCCATGGCGTGCAGGTGCACGTGACCGACTGGGACCGCTTTCGCTCCTACGCGGCCTACGTGGCCCTCATCGCGGAGGCACGCCGGCAGGCCCCGCGCGGCTTCCGCTGGAAGCGACCGCCCTACGAGTACCAGTGGAACAAGCAGCCCATCGATCTCATCGCCGGCACCGACCGGATCCGCCGTGCCATCGAGGCCGGCACGCCGCTGTCGCGGATGGAGGCGTCGTGGCGGAAGGAGCTGGCCGCCTTCGGGCGGGCGCGCCGGCCGTACCTGCTCTACCGATGAGCGGATGAATGCGCTCGTCCTGCTCTTTCTCCTCGCGTTGCTGGTCTCGGTGGATCTGCGCATCATCGCTCCGGTGCTGCCGTCCATCACCGAGTCGCTGCGGGCATCCGCGGGCGCCATCGGCCTCGCCATGACCAGCTACGCCTTCGCCTACGGCGCGGGCCAGCTCGTCTACGGTCCGCTCTCCGATCGTTACGGCCGCGTGGCGGTCGTGCGGCTGGCCGCGCTCGGCTTCAGCGTGTTCACCGCGCTCTCCGCCCTCGCCACCAGCACCGGGCAGTTCGTCGCGATGCGCCTGCTCGCGGGGGCCTTCGCGGGCGCGGTGATCCCGCTCACCCTCGTCTACATCGGCGACACCGTCGAGTACGCGCAGCGCCAGGTGGTGGTGGCCCGGTTCGCGATCGTGACCTCGGCCGGGCTCGCCTTCTCCGCCGCCATCGGCGGCATGGTCGCGCACTTCGTCTCCTGGCGGGCGATGCTGGTCGGCTACGCGCTGATCGCGCTGCTGCCGTCGGCGCTGCTGTGGCGTCTGCCGCCGGACAAGCCGCCGCGGGCCGAGGGCGAGGTGGTGCCGGTGGGACGCTTCGCCGACTTCCTCACGGATCCGTTCGGCCGCCTCGTCTACTTCTCGATCTTCGCGGAGGGCTTCCTGCTCTGGGGCGCGGTGACCTACCTCGGGGCCTACGCCGCCTCCCGGTACGGCATGAGCCAGCTCGCGGTCGGTCTGCTCTTCGCGCTCTTCGGCGTCGGCACCATGGTGGGCGGCGCCCTGATGGGGCCGCTCCGCGCGCGTCTCTCCGAGCGGAGCCTCGCGGGCGGGGGCGGGCTCGTCATGGGTGCCGCGATGCTGATCATGGTCCCGCCCGGCCCGTGGCCGGTGTTCGCGGCCGCGATGCTGCTGCTCGGCCTGGGCTTCGTGGGCCTGCACACCACGCTGCAGGTGCACGCCACCGAGATCAGCCAGGCCGCGCGCGGCAAGGCCTTCTCACTCTTTCCCGCGAGCCTCTTCTCGGGCATGGCGATCGGCACCGCGGTGATGAGCCCGCTGGTGGACGCGGGCGGCACGCAGGCCGTCCTCGCCATCTCCGGCGTCGGTCTCGCCGGGGTCGGCGTCGTCACCGCGGGGATCCGCCGCAGGAGAAACGCATGAGCCCCGAAGCGCCAATGAGTCTCGAATCCATGGTCGGCCGGCAGCTCATCGTGGGGCTGCCCGGCCCCGACGCCACCGACGACGATCTGCGCCTGCTGCGCGACATCCACGCGGGAGGGCTGATGCTCTACCGGCGCAACTTCGAGACGCCCGAGCGCTTCCTGCGCTTCATCGCGCGGCTCGAGGAAGGGCTGGGCCGCCGCCTCCTCATCACCACCGATCACGAGGGCGGCCGCATCATCATGCTGAACAAGGGCGTCACCATCTTCCCGGACAACCTGACCGCGGGCACCGCGGGCGACGAGACGATGGTGGCGCGCCAGGGGCTGATCGAGGGGCGCGAGCTGCGGCGCCTAGGCGTGGACGTCAACTTCGGCCCGTGTCTCGACGTGCTCACCGAGCGCTACAGCCCGAACATCGGTATCCGCTCCTACGGCAAGGACCCGATGCTCGTCTCCCGCCTCGGCGCCGCGCGCATCCGCGGCATGCAGGCGGGCGGGATCTCGGCGTGCGCCAAGCACTTCCCCGGCAAGGGGCACGCGCCGGTGGACGCGCACCTCGGCCTGCCCGTGATCGACTCCGACTGGGGCGACATGCACGCGCACCACCTGCCCCCGTTCATGGCCGCGATGGAGGCGGGCGTGGACTGCATCATGACCTCGCACCCGCTCTACCCGAACCTCGATCCGGCCCCCGCCATGCCGGCCAGCTTCTCGAAGCTGATCGTGGAGGACTACCTGCGGGGCCAGGTGGGCTACCGCGGGGTCATCGTCTCGGACGATCTCGAGATGGGCGCCATCGGCGCGCTCTGCCCGATCGGCGAGGCCACCGTGCGCACCGCCGCGGCGGGGCACGATTTGCTCCTGGTCTGCCACACCGCCCCGGCCCAGCGCGCGGCCTACGAGGCGGTGGTCGCGGCCTACCGCAGCAAGGCGCTCCCGGTCCGCGAGCTCGAGAAGAGCATGGCGCGGCTCGACGCGCTCGACGCCACGCGGCCCGAGCGCGTCACCGGCGGCGCGCCCCGCGCGGAG
>DATFGS010000858.1:0-14795 GCA_035249225.1 Candidatus Methylomirabilota bacterium
CGGTGTTCCTCGCCCACGCATAGTACGAGTAGGCGGTGGGATTGTAGGTGGCGCCCACCACCACGAGGGCGAAGACGAATCGGGCGAGGAACCCGCCGACCGTCAGGCGATCCGTGCCGGCCATGAGCGCCATCATACCGCTGGTCGCCGATCTAGACTTCCCTGGGGCAGACTGCTAGGGTCGGCACACGACCGCACGTGAGACAGCAGCCCGGCCGTAGCCCTCGACGACATCCCGGGGAGGACAAAGTCATGAGGACGAGACACGGAGCGTCGCTTGCACTGGCCCTGCTCCTGGCGGGCGGCTGCGCATCGTCCGGCGAGATCTCGAGCGTGGAAGCAGCCAAGGTGAGGGTCGTGAGCGACACGGAGATGGTGCGTGGCTGCCGGGTGCTCGGGACCGTGGCCGACAATGACCTCGAAGACCTGCAGAAGAAAGCGGCCAAGGTGGGTGGAAACGTCGTGCTCTTGACGCCTCAACGCACGACGAAGGGGGGCTACTTCGGGCTCCAGGACTACAAGACCGCCGACGTGTACAAGTGCGAGAGCCGCTAGCGCCCTACCCTTGACCGGGCTCCTGGAGGGCGTGGATGGCGGCGGTCATCAGGTCACCCGATCGCTCGGTGCCCGGGCACCGCTCTCCGCCGAGCTGCCACGCCGCGATCAGCCGCCAGCAGCTGACGCAAAGGGCCATGCCGTCCGGAATCTGAGGGCCGTCCCAGGAGGGCGAGTGGCCCGCCGTCAGGACTCTGGCAATGCCTTCGATCCACTCGCTGGTGACGGGAGCTGCGCGCCTCGGCTCGAGTGCCAGACCGCCCGGCTGATTCATCGGTGCCTCCTCCTGCCTGAACAGGCGCGGGCGCCCTCGATACCAGGCAGGCTGCTGAGGCCGCCGACATTCGGCAACTCTGTCTCCACTGTCAAGGTCGATTCCGACCGCCAGAAATGCGGTCATTCATGCCCAGGCTCCCGTTCCCGGGCCAGAACACTGGGGCCGAGCGCAGGATCACCGCGCCACACGCTCAAACACGGAGCTTTTGAGGTGCCCTGCCCGCGTGAGCGCGACAGGCCGTCCGAATCGCCTTTTGGGGATTCCGGTGGATATGTGGATAGTGGCTCGACACCGCCTACATCGCGGGCGGCCGTCAGCGAGTCGACACGAAGGATCGCCTGACCGTCGCTGCCGGTAGCGCGACATCGCCGAAGATCTCGAAGTAGTAGCGGAAGCGGAGCCGCCGCTGCCCGGGCGGCACCGACGCGACGAAGCGAAGCCGCTGCGGCCCCCCGTACTTCATCCCCTCGTCCGGCGCGAAGTGACCGTCCTGCTCGATCTCGAGCGCACCGACCTCGCCGGCGTCGTCGCCCTCCGGCTCTTCCGCCTTGGCGCGGGGACCGACCAGGACCAGCTCGCCGGGCGCCCAGAGCCTGAACGGCCCCTCGGCCGCACGCGGCGTGATGGTGACCTCGATCCGGTAGTGCTCGCGAGGCTCGCGGTCGGCCGCGTCGGCCTCGTCCTCGCCGGACGACCCCGCCGCCGGCGCCTCGGTCCGCTCGACCGAGTGCACGCGCACCGTCGCGCCACGGAGGACCGCGCCCTTGGCCCGGAACGGAGCCTTCAGCAGGCGCGGCAGGGCCCACCTGACGAGGACGGGGACGGCGAGCACCACCGCCGCGACTGCGGCCAGGAGCGCCCACCAGGGCAGAAGTCGGATCGCCGCGACGCCGCCCGCCCCGACGACCACGAGGAGGAAGAGGATCGGTCGCATCTTCGGTGCTCCTTTCGGGGCGCGGCCGGTGTCAGACCGCGTCACCCACGTGGCAAAAATGTCACCCGATGGCACGCCCATCGCGCCATTGGCGCCTCCGGGACGGATCTGCCCCGCCCCAGCCAGGAGCGAGGCAAGCTGCGTGCCGGACTCCCGGGGCCGCCGGCGGGCGCCTGAGCTATAGTCGACGCGGGCCGCTGGCCCACCGCTCGCCCGCGCGAGCGGCCGGTAACCCCGAGGACCCGAGGAGGCCGATCGTGAAGACCGTCGATGCCATCGCCCGCATTCTCAAGATCGAGGGTGCCGAGTTCCTGAGCGCCTACCCGACCACTCCGGTGATCGAGGCCGCCGCCCGAGCCGAGATCCGGCCCGTGCTCTGCCGCCAGGAGCGGGTCGGCGTGGGCATCGCCGACGGGTACGCGCGGGTGACGAACGGCAAGAAGCTCGCCGTGTTCTGCATGCAGTACGGGCCCGGCGCCGAGAACGCCTTCCCCGGGGTGGCCACCGCGTACTCCGACTCCACCCCGATGCTGCTCCTGCCGCTCGGACATCAGCGCGACCGGGCCCAGGTCTTTCCGCTGTTCAGCTCGGCGCGCACCTTCGCCTCCGTCACCAAGGGCGTCGAGACCATCACGGTGGGTAGCCACGTCGCGGACGTGATGCGCCGGGCCATCAGCCTGATGCGCATGGGCCGCCCGGGCCCGACGATGGTCGAGATCCCCGCCGATGTCGTGAACGAGGAAGTGCCCGACGCCTTGATCGACGCCTACCGGCCGGTCAAGGTGACCGCGGCGGGCGCCAATGCGCGCGACGTCGAAGCGGCCGCCCGCGTGCTCCGTGAGGCGCGGCGGCCGGTGATCCACGCCGGCCAGGGCGTCCTGTACTCCGAGGCCGCGGACGACCTGCGCGAGCTGGCCGAGCTGCTCCAGGCGCCGGTCATGGCCACCCTCGAGGGCAAGAGCGCCTTCCCGGAGGATCATCCGCTCGCCCTCGGCACCGGCGGCCCCGCGGTCACCGGGCCGACCCTGCACTATCTCCGCGAGGCCGACGTGGTGTTCGGCATCGGCTGCAGCTTCACCCGTCACGGGATGGCCGCCGCCATCCCGGCAGGCAAGACGATCATCCACGCCACCAACGACGAGCGCGACCTCAACAAGAGCTACGTCGCGGACTACCCGCTCCTGGGCGACGCGCGGCTCGTGCTGCGCCAGTTCGTCGAGGCGATCAAGAGCCTGGGCGGCCGCCCGGCCGGACGGGAGAGCGTCCGCGCGGACCTCGAGCGCGTGCGCGCGGCCTGGCTCGCCGAGTGGGCCCCCATCCTCGGCTCGGCCGAGGTCCCGATGACGCCCTACCGAGTCATGGCCGAGTTCATGCGCGCGGTGGATTCGCGCGAGGCCATCGTCACCCACGACTCGGGGAGCCCGCGCGACCAGCTCCTGCCCTTCTACCGCGCCGCCGCGCCGCGCAGCTATCTCGGCTGGGGCAAGTCGCACGCCCTCGGCACCGGCCTCGGGCTCATCATCGGGGCCAAGCTCGCGGCTCCCGACAAGTTCTGCGTCAACTTCATGGGCGACGCCGCCTTCGGCATGACCGGCCTCGACTTCGAGACCGCGGTGCGCTGCGGGATCCCCATCCTGACCGTCGTCCTCAACAACTCGGCCATGGCCATCGAGATCCCGCACCTCGTCGTGTCGCACGACAAGTACGGCACGCGCGACATCGGCGGGCGCTACGCGGACATGGCGCGCGCGATGGGCGGGTGGAGCGAGCGGGTCGAGCGGCCGGAGGACATCGCGGCCGCCTTCGCCCGGGCGAGGAAGGCCACCGAGGGCGGCCAGGCCACGCTGCTCGAGTTCATCACCAGCCAGGAGACCCGCTTCTCGAATCGCGGCGCGCTGCGGTAGGGGCGCGCGTCCCGAGCGGGCCGCTCAGTCGAAGGTCAGCACGGTGCGCGCGACCTCGCCCGCCTTCATCGCCCGGAAGGCCTCGTTGATGTCGTCGAGGCGCCCGCGGCGGGTGACCATCTCGTCGAGCAGCAGGCGGCCCTGGCGATAGAACTCGAGGTACCGCGGGATGTCGATCCGGAAGCGGTTGCCGCCCATGCGGGAGGTCTGCACGCGACACTCGGGGCGGATGGCCATCCAGGGGAACTCGATCTTCGCGTCCGGAGGCAGGACTCCGACGATGGTCGCGGTGCCGCGGATGGCCAGGCTCTCGATGGCCTGACGCACGAGGGTCGTGTTGCCGACCGCCTCGAACGCATGATCGACGCCGGCCCCGCGGGTGAGCGCGCGCACCGCGGCGACGGGCTCGTCGTTCGCGGTGTTGACGACGTGCGTCGCCCCGACGCGCCGGGCCATCTCGAGCTTGCCGTCGAACCGGTCGAGCGCGATGATCTGCCGGGCGCCCCCGATGCGGGCCCCCTGAACGATCGATAGCCCGACCCCGCCGCAGCCGAAGACCGCCACCGTCTGCCCGGCCTCGAGTCCCGCGCTCCGGAGCGCCGCCCCGACCCCGGTGAGGACGCCACAGCCCACCAGCGCGGCGCGATCCAGCGGCAGGTCGTCGTCGATCTTCACCACCGAGTTCTCGTGGAGGAGCATGCGCTCGGCATAGCTGCCGATGCCCGCGAACGACGGGATCCCCTGCCCCTTCCGCGACAGCCGCGGCGGCGCCGATTCGCTCCGCGCCACCGCGCCCCCGACGCAGACATTGGGATGGCCGCTCAGGCACTGCGCGCAGCTCCCGCAGAAGCCGGAGAGACAGGCCACCACGTGGTCGCCGGGGCGGAGCGCCGTCACCTGATCGCCGACCGCCTCGACGATGCCCGCCCCCTCGTGACCGAGCACGATCCCGCGGTCGAGGGCGAAGCGCCCGTCTCCGTCGACCACGTGCAGGTCGCTGTGGCAGACCCCGGTCGCGACGGTGCGGACCAGGACCTCCCGGCCGAGCGGCCGGTCGATATCGATGGATTCGATGCCCACCGGCACGTGGGTCGCGCGGCAGACCGCAGCCTTGATCTCCATGGGGCGCCTCCTGGCGTGGTCCTGCGTCGGGCGGAGTATAGCGCGGTCGCGGGCCGGTGGGGCACGTGGTGCGCGGGCGCGCGCTCGTGCCACAATGGGCCCCGTCCAGAGACGGCTCCGCGGGCAGTTCACGAGGCACTCGAGGGAGGCCGGGGCATGAGATTGAGCCTGTCGTACGAGATGCAGCGCCCGGTTGTCGACGATCACGCGGTCGTGGAGGAGACGATCGAGCAGTGCGTCCTCGCGGACAAGATGGGCTTCGACGCGGTCTGGTTCGTCGAGCACCACTTTCTCACCAGCTTCTCGATGTCCCCGTGCCCGGAGGTGATCTTCGGCGCGCTGAGCCGCTTGACCAAGCGCATCCGTCTCGGATTCGGCGTGGTGATCCTCCCCTATCACCATCCCGTTCGCGTGGCGGAGCGCGTGGCGATGGTCGATCACCTGTCCGGCGGCCGGGTCGAGTTCGGCACCGGGCGGTCGGCCGCGTACGAGCAGATCGGCATGGGGATCGACCCGCGCCAGACGCGCGCGATGTGGGAAGAGTCGCTGACGATGATCCCGAAGATCTGGGAGGACGGCGTCTTCTCGTGGGAGGGCCAGTTCTGGAGCGTCCCGCCGCGCGACGTGCGCCCGAAGCCCTATCAGAAGCCGCACCCGCGCATGTGGGTGGCCGCGCTCCAGCCCGCGACGTATCAGCTCGCGGCGGAGAAGGGCATCGGGGTGATGGCGCTCAGCGTGGCCGCGCCGTCCTACCTCGAGCCGCACATCAAGGCGTACAAGCAACGGGTGCGCCACGCGACCCCGGTGGGCAAGGTCATCAATGACCAGTGGCTGTCCGCGACGATGGGCCTCTGCGACGCCGACGACAAGGCGGCGCGCGAGCTGGCCGCGAGGTCGCTCCGGACGTTCTTCGGGCCGGATCGCCCCTATCTCAAGGACCAGACCCACCTGTACGAGCAGCTCGTCGACTCATGGGGCGGCGTGCCCGAGCATCTCCGGGCGAACTTCGCGCGCTATATCAAGACGGAGGGCCCCGACGGCGCCCCCCCGGTGGATCTCTCCGGCGGCTCCGGGCAGATCGCGACCGCGCTGTGGAACCAGATCGACGCCGACACCCTGGTCGACCGTGGCGTCCTCGTGGCCGGCGATCCCGAGGCCTGCCTTCGGAGCATCGCCATCCACGAAGCGGCCGGCGTGGACGAGCTGCAGTTCTTGATGGCCACCGAGACGGTGCCCCACGACAAGGTGATGTCGTCCATCGAGATGTTCGGCCGGCACGTCATCCCGGAGCTGAAGAAGCGGGGGACCGCCGGCAGGCCCAGGGTGTGGTAGGCTGCCGCCACCGCTCCGCATCCATGCAACGCCTCTCACGACGTCGAGGGCGGACACGATGAATCGTCGCGCGTTCATCACCGGGGCCGCCGCATCCGCTGCCGCCGTCGCCTGCTCGCGGGCCGCCATGTCGCCGGGCACCGCGGCCACGCCCACCAAGGGCGTGGTGACCACCAACGATGGCGTCGTCCTTCGCTACGAGGAGTCCGGAGCGGGTAAGCCGCTCGTCTGCATCCCGGGCTGGTCACAAACCGCCGCCCAGTTCAAGCATCAGCTCAGTGGGCTCAGTGACCGTTACCGGGTGATCGCGGTGGACATGCGCGGCCACGGGGAGTCCGACAAGCCGGACCATGGCTACACGATCCAGCGGCTGGCCAAGGATGTCCAGGACCTGCTCGTCGCCCGCAACCTGACCGACGTCACGCTCATGGGGCACTCGATGGGAAGCTCCGTCATCTGGAGTTACTGGCAGCTCTGGGGACCGGACCGCCTCGCGAAGCTGATCTTCGTGGACCAGATGCCCATGATCACCGCGGATCCGCGGTGGTCGGCGCAGGAGAAGGAGGACGCGGGCGCGATCTTCGACCCCACCTCCCTCTACGCCACGATCAACCAGCTCGCCGGCCCCGACGGGGTCAAGACGACCGAAGGGTTCATCGGGGGCATGTTCACGAAGGCCTACTCCCGCTCCGAGGTGGACTGGGTGGTCAAGCAGAACCTGAAGATGCCGCGTCGGCACGCGGCCGCGCTCCTCTACAATCACTCGACCCAGGACTGGCGCCCGGTCATCCCGCGCATCACGCTACCGACGCTGGTGGTCGGAGGCCGGGTGAGCGTCGTGCCCTGGAAGTCGCAGGCGTGGATCCAGAAGCAGGTCCGCGGATCGACGATCGAGATCTTCGAGGAGAACGAGGGCGGAAACCACTTCATGTTCATGGAGAACCCGGAGAAGTTCAACCGGCTCGTCCGGAACTTCATGGGTTGACCCGGTTGCCATGGCGCACTGGTTGCTGAAGTCCGAGCCCGACGACTGGTCGTGGGCCCAGCAGGTCGCCAAGGGCCGCGAGGGCGCGGAGTGGACGGGAATCCGCAACTTCTCGGCCCAGAAGCACCTGCGCGCGATGAAGAAGGGCGAGCAGGCGTTCTTCTACCACACCGGCAAGGAGCGCGCGATCGTCGGCATCGTCAAGGTCATCGCGGAGGCGCACCCGGATTCGACCGATCGCGCCTGGCAGGCGGTCGACGTCGCCGCGGTCGAGCCGCTGGCCACGCCGGTCGCCCTCGATCGGATCAAGGCGGACAAGCGCTTCGCCTCGATGGCGCTGGTCAGGCTGGCCCGGCTGTCGGTCCAGCCCGTGACCGACGCCGAGTGGCGCCTCATCCGCCAGATGGGGGACCGCGGCTAGGCCCACTCCCGCCGCGCCCGCTCGCGGAGCTTGACCTTCTGGACCTTGCCCGAGCTGGTCATCGGGAACTCGTCGACGAAGGCCACGTGGCGCGGGATCTTGAAGCTCGCCACCCGCCCGCGGCAGTGCTCGATGACCTCCTGCTCGGACAGGGCGCCGCCGGGCGCGAGCTGCACGAAGGCTACCGCGACCTCGGCGAGCCGGGCGTCGGGCAACCCGACCACGGACGCGGCCTGGACGGCGGGGTGGGTCATCAGGAAAGCCTCGACCTCCATGGGATCGACGTTCTCGCCGCCGATCTTGAGCATGTCCTTGTAACGGCCGAGGAACCGCATGTGGCCGTCCGGGCGCATCAGGCCCATGTCGCCGGTGTGAAACCAGCCGTCGGCGTCGATGGCGCGCGCCGTCTCCTCGGGCCGCTTGTAGTAGCCCTTCGTGACGATGTACCCGCGCACGAGGATCTCGCCCGGCACCGACACCGGCTGGTCGGCCCCCGTCGCCGGATCGACGATCCGCAACTCGTAGCCGGAGCCGGGATAGCCATTGGCCTCCACGCACTGCTCCTCGGTCGAGTCGAGGAAGGAGAACGTCACGCCGATGCCGACCTCGCTCATCCCGAATCCGGTCATGAGGTTGCCGAACGTCTTGCGGGCGCGCCGGGCGATCGGGATCGAGCTCGACATGCCGGTGCCGCAGATGCCGGTCCGCACGCTCGACACGTCGCGGGGGCTGCGGTCCTGCGCGTCCAGCAGCTCCTTGTAGTGCGTGTCGAAGCCGTGGATGATCGTCGCCCGCTCGCTCGCGATGAGGTCGAGGCACGGGCCTCCCTCGAAGGTCTCGGTCAGCACCTGACGGGCCCCCCGGATCATCGACATGAGCGGCCCCTCGATGAAGCCGAAGGCGTGGAAGAGCGGCAGGTACATGAGGATCACGTCGTCGACGGTCAGGCCCATGCGGTCGCCGTGATCCCAGGCGTTCCGGATCATCCGGTGGCTGTGCACGGCCCCCTTGGGGAACCCGGTCGTTCCCGAGGTGTAGAAGATGAAGGCGCTGTCCTCCGGATCCACTCCGGCGGCCCGCGCGTGCAGGGCCTCCGCGGTCACGGACGTGCCGCGCTCCCGCAACGCGCGCCAGCCGGTCACGCCGCCGGCGTCGGCCCCGTCGGAGAGCGCCACCACGTGGCGGAGGCAGGGGAAGCGGGGATCCGGGCGCGCGCCCAGGCCTGGCACGACCTCGCGCATCATGCCGAGATAGTCGACCGGCCCGGAGCGGGCGGCGAGGAGCACCGCGGCGGCATCCGACTGGGCGAGGACGTAGGCCATGTCCTCGGTGCGGAAACGCGTGTTCACCGGCACGAGCACGGCGCCGATCTTGATGATCGCGAACATCGCGTCGATCCACTCCGGACGGTTGACCATCCAGAGCGCGACCTTGTCCCCCGGCGCGATGCCGAGGGCCAGGAGGCCCTTCGCGACCGCGTCGACGCGCGCGTGGATCTCCGCGAACGTCCACCGCCGTCCCTGGAAGGCGAGCGCCTCGCGCGGCCCCCACTGCCGGGCGGCCCGCTCGGGCAGACGTCCGATCGTGTGCTTCGCGTACCAGTCGCCCATCTAGGCGCTCGTCCCGCCGGTGCCCCCCTCCCGCTCCCTGCGCAGGAAGTCCTCGACCTCTCGCATCAGGCGGTCCGAGTCGAGCTCTCCGCCGGGCAGCGGCGCCTGCTCCTCGCCCGCGGTCGCGTCGTACTCCTGCTCCAGCTTCCGCACGTGCTCCCGCGTGGCGCGGTCCCGGGCCACCGCCTGATCGCATTGCCCGCGGAACTCCTGGATGGCCTCGGCGAAGTGGGACATGTCCAGGCTCAGGTTGAGCAGACGGGCCACGTAGCTCACCAGGGTCTGGATCGCCGCCGGGTTCTCGGAATCCGGGAGATAGTGCGGCGCCTGCCCCATGAAGCCCACGTGCTCCATGCCGCGTCGCTCCGCCGCGTCCAGGACGATCGTGGAGATCCCGGTCGGGCCTTCGTAGGTCGGAGGACGAAAGATCCCCCACGCTTCGAGCAGCGACTTCGCGGCGGGGTCGGTGCAGCGGGCGGTGACCCGCACCGGCCGGGTATGAGGCGCGCTCGCCAGGAGCGCCCCGAGCGAGACGATCCGCCGCACCCCGCAGCGCTCGGCGAGGTCCAGGAACGCCTTCGTGTAGGCCTGCCACCGCTGGTGGGGCTCCGGGCCGCAGAACAGGAGGAGGCCCTCCCGCCCATCTCCCGGTTGCCACGCGAAGAACTCGCTGCGTGGCCAGTGGATGTCGCGGCCCCCATCGGCCCGGAGCCGTACCTCGGGCCGCTCCTGGGTGAACACGAAGAACTCTTCGGGGTTGATCCGCGCCAGCCGCGCGGCCCGTAGGTCGCGGACCAGGTGGCGCAAGGCGCCGGTGGCGGCCCGGCCGGCATCGATCCATCCCCCGAACGCCATCACCATCGTCGTCAAGCCGACGGGCGGCTCGCGGTCGAGCTCTACATGGTCCATGCGCATCCTCGCGGCCGCCTCATCGCCCGCGCTTCGCGCGCTCCGCGGGCTGGAGCGCGTCGATCGATTCCTTCGAGCGGCCGAAGATCTGGGGCACCGGCCAGCCCATGAGGCCGGCGTACGTGTCGATCTGCGAGCGGTGATGCACCTCGTGCTCGAGCATCATCATGAGCAGCCGCCACCCCGATAGCGTGCGCCCCGGGGAGTCGATCATCTCGATGCGGCGCGCGAGCCACGTGTCCGGCGCGTCCTGGAGGAGCGCGACGAAGCGCACCGCGGACGTCTCGAGCCACGGCAGCCACGTCGACTGGTCGCGCGGGTCCATCGCCGCCTCGTCCCAGATCCAGCCCTCGTCGCGAAACGCGCTCGCGAAGTAGAGCCGCGAGCTGCCGACGTGGCCTACGATCTGGCCGATGGTCCAGCCGGCCTCGCCCTCGCTGGCGGGCGGGATCCAGTCGACCGCCGCGGGGGGCAGCGCCGCCACGTCGCGCTCGGTGCGCCGGCGAAGGCTGTCGAAGAAGCCCAGGTACGACGTGATGTCGGTGATCATGGCGCGCTCCCCCTCTCGGCGCACTGTACCGTCGTGACTCCAGGAAGGTCAACGGTTGGAGCGCGCCCGCGCACTGCGTGCCGCCCAACCCTACCCCGGGTCGAGGGCCCGGTCCATCAGCTCGAGCAGGCCGCGCGCGAAGAGCTCCGTGGTCGGGAACTGCTGCCGCACGACCGGCCCGAACCCGGCGAGGACTCTCTCGATGATGCTCGCGGCCCAGGCCATGCGCTCGACGTCGGCGTGCCCTCGTGCCGACGCCCCGAGCTTCCGGAGCTCCGGGAGCGCCTGAACGATGAGGAACGGGTCCCGCAGCAGCTCGCCCTCGAGCGCCGGGCGCACCTCGCCTCCTGCGCCGCGCGCCACCGCCGACAGACGTTCCCGGAGCCGCTCGACATTGTCCATGCGAGCGACACCATCGCCCCCTCGGAGGCCGCAGTCAAGCGCGCGACTGAGGTAAGATACCGCCCCGGAGGACCCGACCGATGAAACGCAGCGTCGACCGCATCCTGACCACCCACACCGGCAGCCTCCCCCGCCCGGCCGACCTGATCCGCATGATGTTCGCGCGGGAAGAAGGGGTGCCGGTCGACGGGCCCGCGCTGGCCGCGCGCATTCGAGCCGCGGTGACGGAGGTCGTCCGCAAGCAGACCGACGCCGGCATCAGCGTCGTCAGCGACGGAGAGCTGAGCAAGCCGAGCTACGCCACCTACATCAAGGACCGGCTGAACGGCTTCGGCGGCACCAGCCAGGCGCTGCAGTACCGCGACCTGGTGGACTTCCCGGAGATGGCCAAGCGGGTGTTCGGTGATCCCGGCCGGTCGCGCCGGAAGACGCCGGCCTGCACCGGCCCGATCAGCCTGCGCGATCCGGCCGCGGCCCAGGTCGACGTGGACAACCTGAAAGCGGCGCTCGGGCCGGTCGAAGTGGCGGACGCGTTCATGAGCGCGGCCTCCCCCGGAGTCATCTCCCTCTTCTTCCGGGACGACCACTACGGCAGCCACGAGGCCTACCTCTTCGCCATCGCGGACGCCATGCGGCACGAGTACGAGACGGTGGCGCGGGCCGGCTTCATCCTGCAGCTGGACTGTCCGGACCTCGCCATGGGCCGGCACATCCAGTTCGCCGAGCTTGGCCTCGAGGAGTTCCGGAAGATGGCGCGCCTGCACCTCGCCGCGCTCGATCACGCGGTGGCCAACATCCCGCCCGAACAGCTCCGCATCCACCTCTGCTGGGGCAACTACGAGGGGCCGCATCACTACGACGTGCCGCTCGCCGACATCCTCGACCTCGTCTTCGCGGCCCGCCCCCAGGGCGTCTCCTTCGAGGCCGCCAACCCTCGGCACGCCCACGAGTGGCGGCTGTTCGAGCGCGTGAAGGTGCCCCGGGACAAGCTCATCATTCCCGGGGTGCTCGATTCCACGACCAACTTCATCGAGCACCCCGAGCTGGTCGCCGAGCGCATCGGCCGCTACGCGCGACTGGTCGGTCGCGAGAACGTGATCGCGGGGACCGATTGCGGCTTCGGCACCTGGGTCGGCCAGGCCGCGGTGGACCCCGACATCGTCTGGGCGAAGCTGGCCAGCCTGGCCGAGGGCGCCCGGCTGGCCTCGGGCGAGCTCTGGTAGCGCGGGCCCCGAAGCCGCTCCTCCATCGGTAGCGCCCCGGTCAGCGGCGTCCGGCCAGCGGATCCTCCGGGTGCAGGTAGGGCGTCCACTTGAGCCCGACGCGCGAGAGATCGGCGGCGAGCACGTCCTCGCCGTCCGGCCGCACCCCGCGCTCGATCCACGCCACGAGGTCGTCGAACGCCTGGCGCCGCGTGTCCCCGTCGACCCCGCAATGGCTCGGGGCCCGCACCACGCGCTGGACGAGGAGATGGTCGGTCCCCGCCGCGATGGTGCGGCGCTTGTACGACTGCTCGAGGCTCAGCGGCACCCACGCGTCGCCGGTCTCGTGCAGGGTGAGCAGCGGCACGGTGAGCCGGCCCGTCGGCTCCGCGTAGACCGGATTGGCGGTCGGCGAGCGGGCGTCCTTGACCGGGTGGATCCGCCGGACGCGCGCGTTGAGCTCGTCCTCGGTGAGACCCAGCCCGGGATCGATCCGGTACCTGACGTGGGCGGTGCTCGCCGCGCGCAGGCCGGGATTCGCCTCGTTCTCGACGTTCCGGGGGCGGTGCATGATGTTGAGCATGTACCGCGCCTGAAGTCCCTGCAGGCGCAGCGGCAGGTCGTTGCCCGCGCGATCGGCGCCCATCAGGTACTTCACGACGCTGTCGAACTGCCGCCCGCTCGCGGTGTAGGCGCCCGGCATGCCGAGCGCCCGCACGATGCCTTCGAGGAGCGGTCCGAACGCCTGCCGATCGGGCGCGCCGAGAACCGGCACCCCGGAGATCAGCTCGGCCGCCGCGGTGTACGCCATCAGGTAGTCGGCGATCCCGATCCCGTCCACGAGCCCGCATTCCGAGAGCCCGCCCTGGTAGAGGCCCGGCCGCAGCTCCAGGGACGCCACCGCGATGTGGCCGCCCATGGACTGCCCGTAGATGATCGACCAGCGCGGCGGCCCGATCTCCTTCAGGAACAGCTCGCGGAGCGCGACGAGGTCCTCGATGAACAGGTGCGGCTGATACTCGCGCTCGCGATAGCCGGAGGCGATCCACGCGTGCCCGCGGGCGAGGACGTGGCTCGCGATCGGCAGCATGCGGACGTCGCCCCGGCCCGGGCCGCGCTGGATGCCGTGGGCGAAGACGACGAGCCCGCCGCGCCAGCCGTCCGGGACCTGGATGATGTAGTCGGCGCCGTCGAGCTGACCGCTCCGGGTGACCGTCGCGCCCTGCGCCTCGGCGGGAGGCGGCCAGGACCATGGACCGCATGGCAGGACCAGCCCGAGAACGAGAGCGATCAGGGCTCCGGCCGCGAGTCGTGCAGGACGCATGGGCGCCCGCGATCTTACACGAGGACGAGGCGGCCGGGAGAGCAAAGCGCGGGGCGCGACCGTGGCCCGGGACCTGACGCCTAGAGCAGCTCGGCCAGCCGGCGCACGCCCGCGCGGATCTCCCCATCGGTGAGCGCGGCATAGCCGAAGAGAAGGCCCGCGCGCCGCGGCGGCTCGGCGTAGGACGGCGCCACCGAGTAGATCCCCACTCCGGCCCGGGCCGCCCGCGCGATGAGCGCGTCGAGCTCCCGCGGGGGCACGTCGTTCAGCCAGACCACCAGGTGCACGCCGGTGTTCTCGCCGGCGATCTCCACGCGGCCGCCGAAGTGCTCGCGCAGCGCCGCGATGAGCGCGCGCCGGCGCCCCGCGTTCCGGGCGCCCGCGCGGCGGAGATAGCGCTCGAACTGGCCGCTGGTGATCAGCTCGGCCAGCGCCTCCTGGTAGAGCGGCGCGGAGAAGCGGTCCGCCGCCCACTTGGCGGCCAGGAAGGGGCGCACCAGGGCGCGCGGCAGCACGAGATAGCCCACGCGCAGCGCGGGGAACAGGGTCTTCGAGAACGACCCCATGTAGATCGCCCGCTCGTCCCGGTCCAGCGACTGGAGCGCCTCCAGCGGGTGACCCTCGTAGCGGAACTCGCTCACGTAGTCGTCCTCGACGACCCAGGCGCCCACCCGCGACGCCCATCGGAGCAGGGCCAGGCGCCGCTCGAGCGGCATGATGACGCCGCTGGGAAACTGGTGGCAGGGCGTCACGTAGGCCAGGCGCGGGCGCTGCGCCGCGGACGGGAGCCCGGCCGGATCGAGCCCGCCCCCGTCCACCGGCACGCGCAGGAGCCGGGCGCCCACCGCCTCGAAGGGGATGGTGGCGCCGGGGTAGTGCGGCTCCTCCACCACCGCGCCGTCTCCGGGATCGAGCAGCACCCGGGCGATCAGGTCCAGCGCCTGCTGTGTCCCGTTCACCACGACGATGCGCTCGGGATCGCTCACGACGCCCCGCGCCCGGCCGAGGTACTCGCTGAGCGCCGCGCGCAGCGGGCCGTGACCGGCGGGCGAGCCGTAGCCGAGCGTGTCGGAGGAGGCGCGGCGCGCGTGCGATGCCAGGAGCCGGCGCCAGATCTCGCGGGGGAACTCGTCCACCGCGGGCCGGCCGTAGCGGAAGTCGTAGCGGAGCGTGGCGCGGAGGCCTGGCGGGGCCGAGGGCGCGAGGTCGGGCCGCGCGGCCAGGCGCCGCGCGTAGGCGGAGATCGCCGCGGGACGCTGCGCCGCGGG
>DATFGS010000859.1:0-2871 GCA_035249225.1 Candidatus Methylomirabilota bacterium
GACACGTCAGGAGGTGGGTGCGTCGCGCCGAGCCCCGCGTGCGCGAGGGCGTCGACGCGAGCCCCCGCACGACGGGTCCGGCGGAGATGATCCAGCGCCCGACGACGGGCGGTGGTGAGGAGCCAGGCCCCCGGCCGATCCGGAACACCGTCCGCGGGCCAGTGATCGAGCGCCTGCTCGAAGGCTTCCTGCACGATCTCCTGCGCCGCGTCGATGTCGCGCACGATCCGGAGCACCGAGGCGACCACCCGCGCGTGCTCGATCCGGAAGACCTCGGCCAGGCGCGCGCGCACGCTGTCGTCCGGAGTCTGCGGTCCCACAGATCGGCATGGTACGCCATCCGGCGATCATGCGGCGGCGCCTCCCGCACACGCGGCGCGACGGGAAGCGGGCCCGCCCCTACATCGCCCAGACCGGGCGCACGTCGATGTAGCCGCCCTCGCCGAGCGGGATCTTCTTCGCCCACTCCAGGGCCTCCTCCCGGCCGTCGCACTCGATCAGGTAGAAGCCGCCCAGGGCTTCCTTCGTCTCGGCGAAGGGCCCATCCATGATCTGGCGCTGGCCGGCCTTGAAGCGGACCCGGCTGCCGTCGGAGTCGGGACGGAGCCGCTCGCCGTGGACCATCTTGCCGGCCGCCCGCAGCTCCTGGGCGAAGCGGCCGTGTCCCTGCACCATGGCCTCCATCTGGGCGGCAGTCGGGGGAGCCTGGTTCTTGTCCGAGCAGATCAGCAGCAGGTATCGCATCGTGAGCCTCCTTGTCGTGAGTGGTCGGGGCCCCTCGATCGGGTCCCACCTATACGACGACGGCGACCCCCCGGAATCGACAAGGGATCAGGATGGGCGGCTCGCCCGCGCCTCCGCCGCCTTGGCCTGCAGGGCCTCCCAGACCGCCAGGGGCACGGGGGGGTTGCCCAGGACGGCAGCGCGCACCGTCGGGCCGTGGAAGTCGGAGCCGCCGGTCACCACCAGGTTGTGCTGCCGGCACAGCTCGACGTAGCCGCCCCGCTGGGCGGGCGAATGCTCGCTGTAGATGCACTCGATGCCCATGAGGCCCGCCGCGACCAGGGAGGGGATGATCGCGTCTCGGTCCGCCAGCCCCGGGTGGGCGAAGACCGGCACCCCGCCGGCCCGGCGCAGGATCCGCACCGCGTCCTCGGGGGTGAGCTTCTTGCGCTGGACGTGCCCGGGCTTACCCGCCGCGAGGTACTTGTCGAAGGCCTCGCGCACCGTCTTGACGTAGCCGCGCTCGACCATCACGCGCGCCACGTGCGGGCGGCCCGCCGAGCCCTCCTGGACCAGCGCGAACACGCGCTCGGGGTCGATCGGCATCCCGAGCTCGGCCAGGCGCTCGGCCATGCGGTGCACGCGGGCGCGGCGCTCCTCCCGCTGGGCGCGGCAGAAGTCCCGGAACCAGGGCGCCTCGTAGTCCATGCAATAGCCGAGGATGTGGATCTCGGCGCCATCGACGTCGCAGTTGATCTCGATGCCGGGTACGATGACGAGCGGCGGGTGACGCCGCGCCTCCTCGATCGCCTCCGCGAGGCCCTCGGTGGAGTCGTGATCGGTGATCGCGAGCACGCGGACCCCGCGCCGGGCCGCCTCCGCCACCAGCTCGCGCGGCGGGAGCGTGCCGTCGGAGGCGATCGTGTGGGTGTGGAGGTCGACGCCGCCCGCCATGGGCCTCCGGGGCGCCTAGCGCGACCCGTTCGCGAGATAGGCGAGCAGGGTCCGCACGCCCACGCCGGTGGCGCCCTTCGGCCCGAGCGGCAGCTCCCGCTCGGTGAACGCGGTGCCCGCGATGTCGAGATGCGCCCACGGCACGCCCGCGGTGAACTCGCGCATGAAGAGCCCGGCCACGATGGCCCCGGCCCCGCGCTGGCTCGAGATGTTGTTGAGATCGGCCACGTCGCTCTTGAGCCCGTCCTTGTACTCGTCGTGGAGCGGCAGGCGCCACATCCGCTCCCCCGCCCCGTCGGCGGCGGCCAGAACGCGCCCGGCCAACCCGTCGTCGCTCGCCATCATCCCGGACACGCCCTGGCCCAGCGCGATGACCACCGCGCCGGTCAGGGTGGCCATGTCGATCATCTCGTCCGGCTTGATGTGCTCGACCGCGTAGGCGAGCGCGTCGGCGAGGGTGAGCCGGCCCTCCGCGTCGGTGTTGCCGATCTCGATGGTGAGCCCGTTCATGGCCCGCACGATGTCGCCCGGCCGCTGGGCGGTGCCGGAGGGCATGTTCTCGGTGGCCGCGATCAGCCCGTGCACCTCGACCGGGGGCTTGAGCCGCGGCAGGGCCTGGAAGATCCCCAGCACCGCGGCGGCGCCCGACATGTCGTCCTTCATCCGCAGCATGCCGTCGGCGGACTTGAGGTCGAGCCCGCCCGAGTCGAAGGTGATGCCCTTGCCGATCACCACCACCCGGCGGCGCGCCCGGCCCTTCGGGGTGTAGGTGAGGTGGATGAACTTGGGCGGCTCCTCGCTGCCCTGGGCCACGCCCACGTAGGCGCCCATGCCCATGGTGGCGCACTCGGCCCGGTCCAGGACCCGCAGGGTGAGCCCGCTCTCCTCGGCGATCTCGGCCGCGCGCCGCGCCAGGAAGGTGGGGGTCACCACGTTGGCCGGCTCGTTGACCAGGTCGCGCGCGAGGCAGGTGGCCTCCGCCGCGATGCGGCCGAGGCGCACGCCGTCGCGCGCGGCGGCCGCGCTGCGCCGGTCGGGCTCGAGCACGGTCAGCGTGCGGACCGCCTTGCCGTTCTTCTCCTTCAGGTACCTGTCGAAGCGATAGGTGCCGAGCAGCGCGCCTTCCACGACCGCCTGCGCCCGAGGACGCGGGGCGAGCGCGGCGGCGGGCATGAACACCGCGATGGTGGCGGC
>DATFGS010000860.1:0-3071 GCA_035249225.1 Candidatus Methylomirabilota bacterium
GCTAGAAGTGGAAGTGCGCCCCGAGTCCGAGATAGTCGACGCGCTTCTTGTAGAACTGCCCATCAGGCGAGTTCCCGTGGAAGTACTCGACGAGCAGCTGCAGGTTCCGCTCGAGCACGCGCACGTTCTCGAGCTGGATCCCCCCGCGCACCGACAGGTCGAGGTGCCATCGGTTCTCCTCGCGGGTCTGCAGGTCGACCGCGGCGACCGGGCGGATGTGGCCGGCCGCGACCGTCCACGGGCTGCGGAACTCCACGCCGCCCTGCGCGGCCCACGGCTTGAGGTTCTCGGGCTCCTGGTCGAACAGGTATCCGCCCCCGCCGTACACCCGGAGGCCCCACGGCAGGTCGTACGAGAGCTTGAGATCCACGCTCTCGTAGGTGAGGTTGATGCGCTCGAGGCGCGTGCGCAGCAGCAGCTCGTCCCCCAGGTGCGAGCTCTGGTGGAAGACGCGCCCGAGCGCGGAGAACGCGCCGAGGCGCCAGGTGCCGAACAGCGAGGCGAAGTAGTCGGCGTTGAGCAGATCCTTCGACGGCGCGTCCATCTGGAAGAGCGCGAACACCCCGGCCTGGATGCCCGCCTCCCACTGGCTGTCCGCGAAGGCGCCGCCCCGGACGAGCGGGATCGTCTCGCCGAAGCTCACCGCGCCCACGTTCGCCAGATCGCGATTGTTCAGGTAGTAGCGGTATGCGGCCGAGAAGTGCGGCCAGCGCGGATCCGCCAGGAGTGGCTGGAAGAGGTGGCCGGACGGCAGGAACCCGGTAGGCAGCGTCGACACCGCGGCGGGGGCCACGTCGGGGACGACCGCGGGCATCCGGGTGGCGGCCTCCCTCACCTCGACGCGGACCACGCCCGGCAGGCTCGAGAGGGTCTTCACCAGGGCGGCGCGATCGGCGCCCGCGAGCTGGGCGCCGTCGAGCGTGAGCACGCCGTTGTCCACCGTCACCACGCGGCGGGGTAGCTTGAACTCGCGCTCGAGCACCGCGCCCGCATAGCCCGCGAGGTACGGGTCCTCCGGCGCGGGCGCGGCGGGGGCGACCGTCGGCGCGCCCCACAGCATCATCGAGAAAGCCAGCGGGACCAGCCGACGCGTCGTCATGGATCCGCTATCCTCCCCCGGCGCCGTAGGCGCGCCAGGCAAACGATTCGATCGTGACTCGATAGCTCGCCGCCCGGGCGGGAGCCTTGATCTCGAAATAGGAGCGATTGGACGGCGGCACGTCGCCGAGGACGTACCCGATCGTCGAGCCCACCACCTGGCCGGCACCGTCGAGCGCCTCCACGCGGAGCCGGACGCTGATCGCGTAGCTGCCCGCCCGCTGGTTGTAGACGTAGCCGCTCATCACCGGACGACCGCGGCGATCCTCCGAGTCGGTCGACTCGACGCGCAGATCGCCGTCCACCGAGCGCGTCTGCACCTGGGCGCGCACGCCGCCCACGGCCAGGCAGATCAGGAGCGTCACCAGCACCGCCGTGCTCATCCCTCGCGCGAGTCGCCGCATCGTGGAGCCTCCGGCCATTGTCACCCCGGTAGCAAGCGCGCCGTCGCCAATTCGCCCGCGCGCGGCATTTGCTATCATGCGGGAGCCATGATGCGCGAGTCCGCCCGCGGCCGCCGGGTGTTCCAGGCGCTGATCCTCGTGGTGGCGCTGGCGGTGGCCTTCCTGGGCGGCATGCTCGTGGAGCGGCTGCAGTCCCACGCCGAGCGCGACGCGATGCTGCGGCGCTACGATCAGGCGCTCCGCGAGCATCGGGCGCGTGTCATGGAGGCGGAGAAGCGGGGGGAAGAGCTGACCCGCAAGCCCTAGCCGGCCACCAGCCGGGCCGCGACGATGCCCAGCAGGCAGGCCGCGAAGCACAGCACGGTCGTGAGCCCGACGTAGAGCACGGCCGGGCCCCACGAGCCACCCGCGGCCAGCCGCATCGATTCGTACGCGAACGCCGAGTACGTGGTGAAGCCTCCCAGAACCCCGACCGCGAGCACCACCCGCACGTTCTCCGGCACCACCGCGGATCCCAGGGCCAGCTCCTGGACGACGCCGATGAGGAACGACCCGATCACGTTGACGAGCAGGGTGCCGTGGGGGAACTCGCCGCCGAGCCAGCGGATGGCGAGGCCGCCCAGGAGGTAGCGGGCTCCCGTCCCCAGCGCGCCGCCCAGGCAGACGAGGGCGAAATGCACGGCCCGGTCAGTCGACCGGCGGCCGGCGGTCGGCCCAGGGCTGGGCGGCCTCGAAGGCGGCGGAGGCGGCCAGGACGGTGTGATCGGCGTGACGGCGCCCGACGATCTGCAGCCCCACCGGCAGCCCGGCGCTCGTGAAGCCGACCGGAACGGTGGCCGCGGGCTGCCCGGTGAGGTTGAACGGGAAGCAGAACGGCGTCCAGCCGAGCGGCGAGGACGGCTGGCCGTTGACCTCGTTGAGTCCGGGCTTGCCGACCTCGAACGCGGGCACCGCCACCGTCGGCGTGATCAGCAGGTCGAAGCGCGCCAGGAATCGCTGCACCTCCGTGTAGAACTCCCCGCGGCGCCGCATCGCGCGGAGGTACTGCGCGGCGGTGACCTCGGAGCCGAACCGCAGCAGGGCCCGGAGCGAGCGGTCCATCTGCTCGCCGTCGGCCTCGACCCGGTCGCCCCACGCGCTCCACGTCTCGGCGCCGATCGTGATGCGGAAGGTCTCCTCCGGATCTTCCCAGTAGGGCGACACGACCTCCACGTGTCCGCCGAAGCTCTCGAAGCGCTCGGCCGCCGCCGCGCACAGATCGGCCACCTCCGGGTCCACGCGCGCGTAGCCGAGATCGGGCGACCAAGCGACGCTGAGCCCCGCGATGCCGCCCTCGCACGCCTCCAGGAAGGAGCGGCCGGCCGCGGGCAGCGAGTGGCGATCGCGATCGTCCGGCCCCGCGATCGCGTCCAGCATAAGGGCCGCGTCGCGGACGGTACGGGTCATGGGGCCGGTGTGCGAGAGCGTCTCCCATCCCGGGAAACCCGGATTCTGGGGGACGCGGCCGAAGGACGGCTTGAGCCCGTAGATGCCGCAGAACGACGCGGGGATCCGGATGGAGCCGCCGCC
>DATFGS010000861.1:0-10643 GCA_035249225.1 Candidatus Methylomirabilota bacterium
CCGGGTCAACATGTGCACTCCGCAGCCGAGGGAGGGTCGGGTCGTGGGCAAGGTGATGGTCGTCGATGACGCCGTGTCAGAACTGAAGGTGATCGAGGGCATTCTCAAGGCCGCCGGCCACCAGGTCGTGTCGTATGACCACGGCGAGCTCCTGGAAGATCGGGTCGTCGAGGAGCGGCCGGACCTGCTGCTGCTGGACATCGTGATGCCCAAGCGGAACGGCTACGAGGTGCTGCGGGGTCTCCGGCGTGATCCCCGCACCAAGGACACCCCGGTGGTGTTCGTGAGCTCCAAGAACCAGGAGAGCGACCGTCTCTGGGGCCAGCGGCAGGGCGCCGCGGACTACCTGGCCAAGCCGTTCACCGCGGACCAGCTCCTCGGCGTCGTGCGCCAGTTCGTGAAATAGCGTGATGAGCCAGATGCCCGCGACCCCGGTCATGCCTGCCGTCCCGGATGCCCCTCCGGCGCCGCGCGCCTGTCTGTTTGCCCTCGCCGGGGCACGGTTCGCGGTGGACGTGCGGAGCGCCCGCGAAGTGGTGCTGTTCGACGACATCACCGCGGTTCCCCTGGCCCCCCCGCATCTGGTGGGCGTGGCGAACCTGCGGGGCACCGTGATGCCGATCGTGGACGTCCGGGAGCTGCTGGGACTGCCGGAATCGCGGCCCGGGCGCGCCGTGCGCACGCTCGTCGTGCGCGATGGCGTCGTGCAGGCGGCCCTGGTGGTGGACACCGTGCTCGGGCTCGAGCCCTACGAGCAGGTGGTGCCCCCCGACAGCCCGACGGAGCGTGGACCGCGCGCCCTGATGGCCGGCTGGATCCAGTGGGCCGGGGAGACCCTGCCGCTGCTCGACGTCCCGAAGATCCTGGCCGCGCTCCACCCTTCGGCCCCGACGGTCTTGCAGGAGGCATCGGCATGAATCGTAGACGCTTCCTCGGAGGTGTTCTCTCGACGGGCCTCGCGAGCACGTTCCTCGCGGGCGCCGGCGCCCGGGCCCAGGCCGGCGAGATCCGGATCGGCATGAGCGCCGCGTTCCGGGGCGCCGCGGCCGGGCTCGGCAGCGAGCTGTACCGGGGCGCCCAGGCCTACTACAGCGAGATCAACGCGCGCGGCGGTCTCTTCGGGCGGGCCATCACGGTGGTCGCTCTCGACGACGGCTACAACCCGGACCCGTGCATCCGCAACACGATCCAGCTCCTGGACCGGGAGAAGGTCTTCCTCCTCTCCAACTACGTGGGTACCCCTACGCTCACGCGCGCCCTGCCCGTGATCAAGCAGTACGCCGACCAGGGCGTGGTGCTGGTGGGGAACTTCACCGGCGCCCAGCCGCAGCGGGAGACCCCGTACGTCGACCAGGTCTTCAACGTCCGGGCCTCCTACCGGCAGGAGATGGCGGCGCTGGTCGAGCGCTTCTGGCAGGTGGGGGCGCGCCGCTTCGGGGTCTACTACCAGATCGACGCGTACGGCCGCAGCGGCACCGACGGAGTGGCCCGGGCTCTCGCCGCGCGCAACGCCAAGATCGTGGCGGAGGCCACCTACGTGCGCAACGCCAAGTTCGAGGAGGACATGACCATCGCGGTCCGGGCCCTCCGCGAGGGCGGCAGCGACGTCGTGCTGTGCACCGGGGCCTACCAGGGCTGCGCCGCCTTCGTGCGCTCGGCGCGGGACGCGGGCTGGACCGCGCCGATCTCCAACGTCTCGTTCGTGGGATCGGACGCCATGCTCGGGCTGCTCGTCAAGCACGGCCGCGCCAAGGGCCGCGACTACACCCGCGCCCTGATCAACTCCCAGGTGGTGCCGAGCTACGACGACGTCGGCCTGCCGGGCGTGGTCGAGTACCGGGCCCTCATGGACAAGCACAACCCGCAGGTGTCCGAGGCGCTCCGCGACCCCGCCTCGGTGCCGCAGAAGTACAGCTTCATCAGCCTCGAGGGCTACGTGAACGCGCGGGTGATCGTCGAGGCGCTGCGCCGGGCCGGAGCCGCCGCCGGGCGGCCGTCCTTCCGCCAGGCGCTCGAATCGCTCCGCGGCCTCGATCTGGGGATCGGCGCGCCGCTCACCTTCACCGCGGAGCGGCACCAGGGGCTGGACAGCGTCTACTTCACGCGGGTCGAGGGCGATCGCTGGGTGCCGGTCGCGGACTGGTCCGCGGCGGTCAAGGCTTGACCATGGGCATGGACGGTCTGAGGCGGGGCTGGAGGAAGCACGCGATGAGAAAGCGGGCGGAAGGTACGGGACCCCACGTCGAGACCGCGGCCGCTCCGGCCTCCCGGGCGCGATTCGGCCTCCTCGGCAAGATCACGGTCTTCCTCGTGGTGGTCCTGGTGCCGGTGGCGGTCGTGAGCTGGATCATCGCCTACCGGTCGCTTCAGGACAACCTGACCCGCGAGTTCACCGACAAGGGCAGCGCCATCGCCAACAGCCTGTCGAGCTCCGCGGCGGATCTCGTGGTGAACCGCGACGCGTCCACCGTGCAGGCCCAGGTCGACGAGTTCGCCAAGATCTCCGGCGTGGCCTACGTCATGGTCTACGATCCCCAGCGCGCGCTCATCGCCCACACCTTCGCGCCGGTGGTGCCCAAGGGCATCATCGAGAAGAACGTGGTGCCGGGGCAGGCGGGCCGGCCGCAGGTCCAGGAGCTCACCTACGTCGACCCCCGCGCGGGGAGCGAGCGGGAGATCATCGACATCGGCGTGCCCATGCTGGGCGGCCGGCTCGGGACGGTGCGGGTGGGCATGGACAAGTCGATCATCACCGCCGCGGCGGTCGGGGCCGGCAACTTCCTGCTCCTGGTGCTCGGCGCGATCGCGGCGGCCGCGGTGCTCGCGGGCGTGATCTTCGCGCAGCGGATCACGCGGCCGGTCAACGCGCTCATGAGCGTGGCCGAGCGCGTGGGCCGGGGCGACCTCTCCCAGCTGGTGCCGGTGACCTCGCGCGACGAGATCGGGCAGATGGCGGTCACCTTCAACGACTCCATCGTGCGGCTCCGCTCGCTCGTCCAGACCGAGACCGACCGCGACGAGGAGCGCCGGAAGCGCGAGGACCTGCAGCAGAACATCATCAAGTTCCTCGACACGGTGGTGGAGATCGGCAAGGGCGACCTCAGCCGCCGCGGCGAGGTGAGCTGGGACGTGCTCGGCAACGTGGTGGACGCCATCAACCTGATGGTCGAGGAGATCTCCTCGATCGTGGGCGACGTCCGGCAGGCCGCCCTCCGGGTGGCCTCGGGCTCGCAGGACACCATCCGGATCACCGGCGAGCTCGCGGAGGCGGCCCAGGCCCAGACCCGCGACGCGGTGAGCGTGACCCGCTCGGTGGCGGACGTGACGGTCTCGGTGCGCCAGGTCGCGGACAGCGCCGATCAGAGCGCCAAGGCGGCGCGCCAGGTTCTCCAGGCCGCGAGCAAGGGCGAGGGGGCGGTGCGCAACAGCCTCGCGAGCATGCAGCAGATCCGGGCCGAGGTGCAGACGATCTCCAAGAAGATCAAGTCCCTCGGCGATCGGTCGCTCGAGATCTCCAACATCGTGAACACGATCCAGGACATCGCGGCCCAGACGCATCTGCTCGCCCTGAACGCCTCCATCGAGGCGGCGGGCGCCGGCGAGGCGGGGCTGCGGTTCTCGGTCGTGGCCGACGAGGTCCGCAAGCTCGCGGAGCGCGCCACCCAGGCCACCCGGGACATCGGCACGCTCATCAAGGGCGTGCAGGTCGAGACCCAGGAAGCGGTGGTCGCGATGGAGTCGGGGACCCGGGAGGTGGAATCGGGATACGAGGTGAGCCTCAAGGCCGAGGAGGCGCTCCAGGAGATCGGGAAGATCTCGCAGACCTCCGCCGAGCTCGCCGCCGAGATCTCCCACGCCTCGCAGACGCAGGTGCGGGGCGCCGAGGCCGCCGCGGGAGCCGTCCAGGGGATCGCGGGCGCGGCGGTGAAGACCGAGCAGGGGGTGGAGCAGAGCCGGAAGAATGCCGAGCAGCTGGCCCGCCTGGCGGAAGAGCTGACCGCCAAGCTGTCCCGCTTCAAGCTGGCGGGCTGACCACATGGCCGATCGCCGCGAGCGCGAGCTGCTGCTGGGCATCTTCCTGATGGAGGCCTGGGATACCGCCGGCGCCATCGAGGAAGGGCTCGACCGGCTCACCACCTCGGAGGCCCCGACCGAGGACTCCCTCGCGACGCTCGTGGTCTTCGCGCATCGGCTGAAGGGCTCGGCCGGCCTCCACGGGTTCCCCGGCGTCTCGGATCTCGCCGCCGGCACGGAGCGGCTGCTCGAGCGGGCCCCCGCCGCGTCGGCCGAGGAGCGCGCCCGCGCCCGCGTCTTCCTGGAGGGCCTCGTCGGCCTCCTGAAGGAGATCTTCGACGGCATCAGCGCGGTCGGTATCGAGGACTCGGCCCGCATCGCGGAGTTCAAGTCACGCCATCTCGCGTTCTTCTCGCCGGCGACCCCCGCGGCCCGCCCGGAGGCGGGACCGCCGATGGTTGCGCTCGCGGCGATCCCGGTCTCGCCGCTGGTCGCCGATCTGCGACGGTTCTTCGCCGAGGGCGGCGAGGTCCTCGAGTACTTCCTGCCCGAGGCCACCGAGCATCTCGAGGCCATGACCGGCGCCCTGCTCGCCATCGAGGGCGGCGCGCGCGACGAGGAGACGCTCGCGACCGTCTTCCGGGCCGCGCACACGCTCAAGGGCGCGGCGTACACGGTCGGCTGCGCGCCCCTGGGCGACGCCACCCATCAGATCGAGGATCTCCTCGGGGCGGTGCGCGAGCGCCGGCTGTCCGTCTCGCCGGCGGTGACCGAGGCGATCTTCGCGGGGACCGCCGCGATCAAGCGCGTGCTCCAGTCCGGGGCCGCGGTCTCGGACGAGGCCGGGCAGGCGCTGGAGCGGGCGACGCGCGACCTGCGGGCCCTGGCGACGTCGGAGAGCCTGCGGGAGCATGTGGTTCCCCGGCCGGCCGTCGAGGTGCCCGAGCCGGTCGCGTCCGAGGTCCCGGACCTCGCGCTTCCGATATCCGCGGAGCTGCCCGCCTTCGTCCGGCCGGAGTTCCTGGCCCGGCTCGAGGCCCTGCCGCGGCTCGCTCCGCGCGCCGCGACCGCGCCGACCGGTCCCAGCATCCGGGTGCCAGTGGAGCGGCTCGACACCCTGATGAACCTGGTGGGCGAGCTGATGATCGCGCGGAGCCGTCTCGACCGGCGCCTGGCCCAGCTCGACCAGGTGAGCGACCTGCTCCTCGCCAGCCGCACCCGCCTGGGCCAGGTCGGCCGCGACTTCGAGTTCCGCCGCCAGGCCCCGACGCTGCCCCGCGAGGAGCGCGCCGAGCGGGACGACGCGGGCGCGCGGCGCGACATCTCGGAGCTCTTCGCCGAGCTCGAGTTCGACCGCTACGACGACATCAACATCCTGGCCCGCAGCGTGACCGAGATGTCCGCCGACGTGGCCGAGGTGCAGAGCCAGCACGCGACCCTCCTGCGCGATATCCGGGAGGACACCGGCCAGATCCAGCGCTTGACCGCGGCCCTCCGCAAGGAGATCACGCGTGCGCGCATGGTGCCCATCGGCCGCCTCTTCGCGCGGGTGGCCCAGCAGGTGCGGGAGGCGGCCCGGGCCACCGGGAAGTCGGTCACCCTCACGGTCTCCGGCGAGTCGGCGGAAGTGGACAACGGGATCATCGAGCAGATCGCCGATCCGCTGCTGCACCTGATCCAGAACGCGGTGGCCCACGGCATCGAGTCCGGGCCGGAGCGCGAGAGCCGCGGCAAGCCCGCGTCGGGCCACGTGACCCTGTCCGCATCCCACGAGGGCAGCTTCATCGTGGTGCGGGTGGAGGACGACGGGCGCGGGATCGACACCGACCTGCTGCGCCGGCACGCGGCGGAGCGCGGGTTCCTGCCCGCGGCCGAGGCCGCCACCATGCCCGAGGGCGAGGTCCTGAACCTGATCTTCATGCCGGGCTTCAGCACCGCGTCCGCGGTGACCCAGACCGCGGGCCGCGGGGTCGGCCTCGACGTGGTGCGGACCAATGTCAGTCGGCTCAACGGCGAGATCCACGTCGAGACCGAGGCCGGCCGCATGACGCGCTTCGTGCTCAAGATGCCCCTCACGATGGCGATCGCGGACGCCTTGATGGCGCGGTGTGGCCCGGAGACGCTGGCGTTCCCCCTCACCGGGGTGAGCGCGATGCGCTCGGTCGCGCCCCACGAGATCCTGGCCGCGGGCGGACGGGAGACGGTGCAGCTCGGCGACCGGATGATCGATCTCGTCCGCCTCGATCGGGCACTGGGTCTCGCCGCGTCTCCGCCCGCCACCCGGCTGCCGGTTGTGGTGATGCGGGGCGGCGGCAAGCCCTTCGGCGTGGTGGTCGACGCGCTCCTGGGCAAGGAGGAGATCGTCATCAAGAGCCTGGGCCCGCTCGTCGACGGCCTCGGGCCGTTCTCGGGCGCCACGATCTCCGGTGAGGGACGCGTTCTCCTGCTCCTCGATCCCACCCTCCTGCGCGAGGCGGCGTCGAGGAAGCGGGCGACCGCGGTCCGCGAGCCGGCGGGCGCGCCGCTCGAGGCCGCGGAGAGCCGCCTCGCGATCATGCTCGTGGACGATTCGGTCAGCATCCGCAAGTTCGTGGGCCAGATGCTGGAGAAGGCCGGCTTCCGGGTGGTCACCGCGATCGACGGCCAGGACGCGCTCGAGCAGCTCGTGGAGCAGACAGTGGACGTGGTCGTCACCGACCTCGAGATGCCGCGGGTCAACGGCTATGCCCTGATCGAGGACCTGCGCCGGCGGCCAGCCACCCGAGAGGTGCCGGTGATCGTGATGACGACGCGGGCCGGCGAGAAACACGCCGGCCTGGCCCGGCGTCTCGGGGTGCGCCACTACATCACGAAGCCGGTGGACGAGCGGAGCTTCGTGCGGATCGTCGAGTCGGTCGCGGCGGGGGAGCGGGCGCTCGAGGGCGCCGGGTCCGCGCGCGCCGGGAGCCTGGCGGAGTAGGCGATGTCCGACGCCAAAGTGCTCGTGGTGGACGCCAACCAGGAGAGCCGGGTCGCGCTGGCCCACGCCCTCGCGGAGGCCGGCTACGAGGCGGCGGTCGCGACGAGCGGGTCGTTCGCGCTGACCATGCTCGAGTGGGAGCAGCCCGACCTCATCGTGAGCTACGCCAAGGTGCAGGACATGGACGGCTACGAGCTCTTCACGATGGTGCGGCGCGATCCCGCGACCAAGGACACCCCGTTCCTGCTCCTGGCCGGTCGCGACCGGCCCATCGCGCTCGCCGCCACCGAGGCCGGCGTGGACATGACGGTGACCGGGGACTTCACCCTCGCCACCGTGATGTCGCGCATCAAGGAGCTGCTCGGCGACGAGCCGCCCGCCGCCCCAGTGCGCCGTCCGGAGCCGCCCGCCGTCGCCAAGGGGCCCGCGAAGATGCCCCCGCGCGCGCCCGCCCCGGCGGCGCCGCCGGCCAAGAGCGTGGCCGAGCCCGCGCGCAGCAGCTTCCAGGGCTCACTCGGGGTGATGGACCTGACCGAGCTCACGCAGGTCATCTCGCTCGGGGTCAAGACCGGCGAGCTCGTGCTCTCGCTCTCGGGAGGCGAGGGGAGCATCCTCTTCGACGCCGGCCGGGTCGTCCACGCCGAGTTCTCCGGGAAGACCGGAGAGCCCGCCTTCGCCGCGATGGTGGGCGCCTCCCAGCGGGAGGGCGAGGCGCGCTTCTGCTTCAACCGCGCCGAGCGCGAGGCGCTCGCGGGACGGCCGCGCACCATCTCGCGGACCGTGGAGCAGCTGCTGCTGAGCGTGGCTCAGGCGATCGACGAGGGAACCCAGGGAGCCGACGCCCGCCGGGAGGCCGCCGCCTCCCGCGGAACGCGGCGGGACGGATAGATCATGCCCAAGGTGCTGGTGGTGGACGACAGCCTGAGCGTCCGCAAGGTCGTGCAGCGGGCACTGGAGTCGAAGCGAATCGAGGTGCTGTCGGCCGCCTCGGGCAGCGAGGCGCTGGAGCAGATCGCGCGCGAGGCGCCGGATCTCATCGTCTGCGACGTGATCATGCCGGACATGGACGGCTATCAGATCTGCGACTTTGTCAAGAGGCATCCGACGCTCGGCCACACGCCGGTGCTGCTCATCTCGGGCATCGTCAACGGCACCGTGCTCGAGCGGGCCGCCAAGGTCCGCTCCGACGACGTGATGCGGAAGCCCTTCGCGGCCGACGAGCTCCTGCATCGCATCGAGAGCCTACTGCCCGCGGCGGGTCGCCCCGCGCCGGCTCCCGAGCGCCGCGCTCCCGAACCCGCGCGCTTGGTGGCCGTGGCACCGGGGCCGGTCGCGGTGGCCCCGCCGGCGCCCGCTCCGGGCCCCGATCTCAAGACGCTGCTCGCCGGTGTGGCGGAGCTGGCCGGCGTGTCCTTGACCGCGCTGATCGATCGCGAGGGAGCGCTCATGGAGGTCGCGGGCGGGCTCCTTCCCGAGGCCGAGCTGGCGGGCGCGCTCGCCGCCTGTCTCGTCGAGTCGACGGACGGGGTGGGCCGGGCCCTGACCCAGGGGCGTCTGCAGAGCCTGATCCTCGAATACGACGCAGGTGTCGTCCTGCTGAATGCCGTCGGCGCGGGCGCCATGCTTGCGGTCGTGCTTGGCGATCCCGCGGTGCTCGGGAAGGTGCGGTACCACGTGAAGAAAGCGCTGCCGGACCTGGTCCGGGCGGTGTGAGGCCCTCCTCCATGAGAACGTCCTACCATTCCGTGTCCAGCGCCCGGCGGCTCTCGTCGTGGCTGATGGCTCTGCTGGGGCTGGCCGCGTATGTCGGTCTCGTCTACGTCCTGACCCTCGTGCCGCTTCAGTTCGAGGTCCCGCTGCCGAAGTGGGCCATCGCGGGCATTCCGCCGGTGACGTACGGCCTCCTCGTGTGGCTCTGGGTTCGACGTCCGTCCCTCCTCCGCTGGCTCGTAGCCACCGCGGTCCTGAGTGGCCTCCACGTCCTGCTGAGCATGTCGCGGGAGCCGCTGAGCGCGCTGCTCGATCCGGCCCTCGCGGGACGCGCGCTGCCCTGGATGCTGCCGCCGCCGTTGCCGGAGCTCATCGGCGTGATGCTGCTGCTGGTCCCGCTTCGCGACGTCCTCCGGGCGCCCGCCCGGCTTCCCCGCGAGCGGAGCGCCGCGCGCCCGGCGGCCAGTCCTCGAGGCCGCATGGCGACGCCCGCGCGCGTGCAGACCTCCGCGCTCGAGGGGAGCGGCACCCTGAGCGACGCCCTGCTCTCGCGAGACGAGCCGGCTCCCGAGCCCGTCGTGACGGCCGCGCCGGTGATGCCGGTGGCGCCGCCACCGCCCGCGCCGGAGCCGGAGGAGGAGCCCCGCCGGCGCCGCATCGCGCTCGCTAAGCGCCGGCGCGAAGCCCAGGCGGTCCGCGCCCCCGGCCGATCGGAAGTCGTTCTTCGCATCGCGCTCGACCGCGTGATGGACCAGTTCCCTCCGGGCACCTTCCTGGCGCCGGAGGACGAGGTGGCGGCGAGCCTCGCCGACCGCGGCTTCCTGCGGATCTCGGGGGAGCTCGTGGTCACCCAGCTCTCGGAAGGGATCGCGCGGGTGGCGTGGAGCGATATCGCCGATCAGTTCCCGGCCCAACTGGTGGGACTGAGCCGAGCCCAGATCACCGAGCACCTGGGAGACGGCCTGAGACTTCCCCTCGACGAGGTGATCGCCCAGCTCCCGCAGGAGCTGTTCGCCGCGGACCGGCCGGAGGTCGAGATTCACGGCCTGCGCCGGATCCCGGTGCCGTTCCATCCGATCGAGGAGTCCGACGTAGCCGGTGGCCCCGCGGCAATGGCCCAGCCCGCGCCGCCGATCGCGCCGGCGCGCGAGATCAGGTCCGCGCCGCCCGTGGCGGCGCCGGCCACCGTCGAGCCGCCGCTCCCGGTCGAAGCGCCCATGAAGCACCCGGAGCCGGTCGCGATGGAGCCTCCGCCGCCCGTCGTGCCCGAGCCGGCGCAGGAGCGCGCGGCGGTGGATGTCCCGCCCGCAGCTGCGGAGACCGACGAGGCCACCGTGCGCATCTCCTTCGGCCGCGTGGCCACGGAGCTTCCCGCCGAGGCGTTCCACGCGCCGCTGGATCAGGTGGCCGAGCGCATGCGCCAGCCCGGCGCGCTGCTGGTCCCCCGGTCGATCGTCCTGCCGCAGCTCGCGGAGGGTCTGATCCGCGTGGGCTGGGACGTGGTTGCGCCGCAGTTCCCGCGCGCCGACCTGGCGGTGTCCGACGCGCAGATGATGGAGCGCCTGCCGAACGGCATTCGGCTCCCGCTCGACGAGATCGTCCGACAGGTCCCGCTGGACCTGTTCGCGGCCCCCGGTCCCGCGGCCGACGTCCGGGGCCTCGAGTCGTTCCCGGCGCCGTTCCAGCCGCTCCTGTCGGATCCGGCGCCGGAGCCTCCGGGGCCGCCGGCGGCGAAGCCGGCGATGGAGCCCGCGCCGCCAATCCTGACCGCTCCCGAGCCTGAGCCCGAGCCCGAGGCGGTGGCCGCCGAGGAGCCGCGCGAGGCCGTCCTCGAGGCGGCGCCCACGCTCGCCCCGTCCCCGGAGCCCGAGCCCGTCGTGGCCGAGGAGCCGGCGATCGACCGCGAGCCGGATCCGATCGAGGAGATCCCGGCGCTTCCGATGGTCGAGGCGGAGGCCCA
>DATFGS010000862.1:0-1070 GCA_035249225.1 Candidatus Methylomirabilota bacterium
GGGACGCGCGCCATCGCGTTCATCACCGACATCAGCGAGCGGGTGGCGTTCCAGAAGGCGGCGCGCCAGGCCGACAAGCTGGCCGCGCTGGGCACGCTCTCGGCCGGGATCGCGCACGAGATCAACAACCCGATCGGCATCATCAGCTCGCGCGTCGAGGTCATGATGCTCGAGGCCGAGGAAGACGGGCTGCCCGCCGAGCTCCGGAAGGACCTCGAGGTCATTCTCCGCCACGCCCGCCGCGTGGCCACGATCACGCAGGGGCTCCTGTCCTTCGCCCGCCAGTCCTCCGGGAGCCGGACCGCGGTCAACCTGAACCAGGTCGCGGAGGAGATGGTCCAGCTCGTCCGCAAGGACATGAGCCGGGAGAGGATCCAGGTCGCGACGAAGCTGGACGAGACGGTGCCCGCCATCGTGGCCGACCCCAACGCGATCGGGCAGGTGCTGCTGAACCTGCTCACGAACGCCCGGAGCGCCATGTCCGAGGGCGGCGAGATCACGATCGAGACCAATCACCTGGTCGCCGCCCGGGCGGTGCGCCTCGTGGTGCGGGACACCGGCCCCGGGATCCCGCCCGACATCCTGCCGAAGATCTTCGACCCGTTCTTCACCACCAAGCCCGAGGGCACCGGGCTCGGGCTCGCGATCAGCCACGGCATCGTGCACGATCACCACGGCACGCTCGACGTCCGCTCCGAGGTCGGCAGGGGGAGCACCTTCACGCTGACGTTTCCGATCGACGCGGGCCCGGTCGATGCGGGCCGCGGGGCCTGAGCCCCCGCGATCACTCCGGCGGGTCCTTCGCCTCCTCGGCTCGCTCGCGGCGCAGCGCCCAGGCCCGGAACAGCAGGCTCGCCGCCAGCCAGATCGCGAGCGCGGCCAGCGGCACCGCGACAGCCCGGGGCCACAGCAGCGCCACCACGCCCAGGAGCAGGAGGACGATCCCCGCCGCGCCCATGATGCGGGCCTCGGCCGGCCCCAGCATGCGGCGACCGGTCATGGCCGCCCCCACCGCACTGCCGATGCTGACCGCGCCCGCGGCGGCCCGTCCCGCGCTGCCGGGGCGGCGC
>DATFGS010000863.1:0-8129 GCA_035249225.1 Candidatus Methylomirabilota bacterium
TCATAGACCTGGCCGGCGCGGACGGACACCTCGGCGCTCCCGATCTGATCCGTCCGGGCGACGCCCACGGTTCCACGCGTCACCGTAACGAGCGTGTTCGGCGTCGCACCGGGGATCGTCGGCGGGAGCACCTCGACGATCGCCACGGTGCCTCGAATCGAGGCGATGGCATTGGGGGTTCGGATCTCGATCGCCTCACCGGGGCGCATGCGGCTCTTCACGACACTGACGGCGAGCTTGCCTCGGGTCAATCGTACCGTCCGCTCGAGGGCGTCCTCAGTGATCGTAAAGACCGATAGTTCCCGAACGGTGACCAGGGCTTTGTCGCCGAGGAGCACTCGCACCAGCGAGCGTTCGCCCGTATTGATCCGGTCGTGCGCGAAGAGGTCGTCTTTGAAGCGAAGTGGCTCAGGCGTGGCCGGGGCGCGCCGGGTCAGCGTGGCCTGGCCCACCAACAGGGTGACCACGCCTTGCAACGGCTGGGCGACGGCCACTGCGGGCAAGAGCACGAGGAGGAGGGCAAGCCCCACTCTCATCGGGCGAACCCTGTTCTGGCGAGGGCGCGTATTGGACTCCCGTTCCGTGCAAGACAACCTGGGACCCCGGACCGATCTTGAGAGGTGCAAGCGGACTGCCATCGGTGTTGGTCGCGGGCGAGGCCGGGAAGGGCGCCTTTCAGTGGTGATCGGCGTGGCAGGAGCGATGCGTCAGACCAAGTGCCGTCTCATCCGCAAGCAGCCTGACGTCCTGCAGGTGACGCGGCGGGGACGTCTCGCAAGGTCCGCAGGGGGCCCGATTGGAGATTCCGACAGCCGGACGCCGTTTGGCCTCCGGGCCCTTCGTGGCATCAGATGTGCCTCAGGGTATTCATTCGGCACGCGACATTGAGCGCCACACACCCGGAAGAGTCCTAGTGAGGGCTGAGGCTGCCGCTCGTGGAGCGGTTGATGCCCCACTGCCTGCCGCTGGGGCGTCGTCGGCACATGGCTTGCCGGTGCACCCCGCACCCCCGAGACCGAGGAGGCTCACGCCATGATCTTGCAGAGCGAAAACGGGTACCTGCTCCTGGAAACCGGCCCCGCGAATGTCATCCTGCGGGCACCGATTCTCGGTGAACTGCTCGTGGAGTGGACCAGCAAGGCGGAGTGGCAAGCCCGTCCCCCAGACGCACCCCGCTGGGAGATGGAAGCACGCCAGGATGTGGACGCTCTGAGAGGATATCGTCATCCCGTTGTCGTGCTCGGGCGCTACACGCTGACGTACTGGCCGTGGGACGTCGTGCGGAAGTGGCGCCTCCTGAAGCGGAGGGCCGCTCCCCCAAATCGCGCCTGAGCGTTCGGAGGCACTGCGCCCGAGCGTCTGCCGCGGCGGGTCGAGGGAGTGGCCGATGCTGTTTCTGGCTCGTGAACCTCATCGTCCGCTGCCCGCACGCCGCCTTCCGCGCAGAGGGTATTGACAACCCCGCCCGGGCCTTGTAGCTTGCGCCCCACTCTCGCGTCTTCCGAACTGTCCGGTCCTCGGGGGAAGCCATGCCCTGTTCGGGATCCCTGGACAACCTTTCGGGGCGGACGTCGGTCGTAGAGACCGGCGTGGGAGCTTGCCCGGCATCGACCCCCTGCGCGTCAGGCGCGGGCTCGGCATGGCGCTGCTGAGTCTCGATGGGGTGCGTCTCCACTTCGGTGGGGTCACCGCCCTCGCGGGGATCAACCTCGAGGTCCACCCGCACGACTTCCTGGCCATCATCGGGCCCAACGGGGCCGGCAAGACCAGCATCTTCAACTGCATCAGCGGCATCTACGCGCCCAGCCACGGGCACATTCGCTTCGGCGATCGGGACATCACCGCGCTCAAGCCGTACCAGCGCGCCCACCTCGGCATCGCGCGCACCTTCCAGAACATCGCGCTGTTCAAGGGCATGAGCGTGCTCGACAACATCAAGATCGGCCGGCACATCCACCTCCGCGCGGGCGTTCTCGCCTCGGGGCTGTACTATGGCCGGGCGGCCCGCGAGGAGCGCGAGCATCGGGCCGTCATCGAGCGGGAGATCATCGATCTGCTCGAGCTGCAGGACATCCGGCACAAGATCGTCGGCACGCTGCCGTACGGCCTGCAGAAGCGGGTGGAGCTGGCCCGGGCCCTCGCCCTCGATCCCACGCTGCTCCTGCTCGACGAGCCCACCGCCGGGATGAACGCGGAAGAGACCGAGGACATGGTGCGGTTCGTCCTCTACGTCAAGCAGGTGAAGCGCCTGGCGGTGGTGATGATCGAGCACGACATGGGGGTCGTGATGGACATCTCGGACCGCGTGGTCGTGCTCGACTTCGGCCAGAAGATCGCCGAGGGCACGCCCACCCAGGTGCAGCAGGATCCCGCGGTGATCAAGGCCTACCTCGGCGAAGCGGCGGAGGTCTAGGGCCCGCCATGGATCACGGCACCTTCCCCGGTCGGCTCGTCGAGCGGGCCCGGCAGCGCGGGGAGCGGATCGCGCTCCGCGAGAAGAAGTACGGCATCTGGCAGGAGGTGACGTGGCGGGAGTACGCCGCACACGTGCGCGCGGTGGCGCTCGGCCTGGAGAGCCTCGGCCTGCGGGCCGGGGACACCATCGCGGTGATCTCGGGCAACCGGCCCGCGTGGCTCTACGTGGAGCTGGCCGCGCAGTCGATCGGCGCCGTCCCGCTCGGCGTGTACGTGGACGCCCTGTCCGAGCAGGTGAGCCGGGTGCTCGAGCACAGCGAGGCACGCGTGGTCCTGGTCGAGGATCAGGAGCAGGCGGACAAGGTGCTCGGGGTCCGCGAGGCCTTGCCGCGCCTCGAGCGCATCGTGGTGGACGACACGCGCGGGCTCGAGACGTACCAGGATCCGATGATCGTGAGCCTCGAGCGCGTCGAGGCCGCGGGCCGCGAGATCGACGAGCGAGACCGGGGCCGCTACGAATCGCTGCTCGCCCAGCGGAGGCCGGACGACGTGGCCCTCCTGTCCTATACCTCCGGCACGACCGGCATGGCCAAGGCCGCGATGATCAGCCACCGCAACCTGCTCGCGATGGCCGCGGGGGTGACCGAGGTCGACCCGATGCGCGAGGGCGACGAGGTGGTATCGTTCCTGCCCTTCGCCTGGGTCGGGGAGCAGCTCGTGAGCGTGGCGATGGCGCTCCACGTGGGGGGGACCGTGAACTTCCCCGAGGAGCCCGAGACCGCGCGCGACGACCTGCGCGAGATCGGCCCCCACGTGATGGTCGCCCCGCCCCGGTTCTGGGAGGCGATGTGCTCGGAGTACCAGGTCAAGATCACCGACTCCGGGTTCATGAAGCGCCTGGCCACCCGCGTCGCGCTCGCCCTCGGCGCGCGCGCGGCGGCGCGGGAGGGCGGTTACGCGCGGCCCGGGGTGAGCGCGCGGGTGCAGCGCGCGCTCGCGCGGCTGCTCGCGTTCCGCACCCTGCTCGACAAGCTCGGGCTCTCCCGCGTGCGGCGCGCGTATACCGGCGGCGCGCCGCTCGGGCCGGAGATCTTCGCGTTCTTCCGGGCGATCGGGCTCAACCTCAAGCAGGTCTACGGGCAGACCGAGACCGCGGGCATCTGCGTGGTCCACCCGGACGGCGACGTGCGCGCCGGTACGGTGGGCAAGCCGACGCCCGGGACCCGCGTGCGGATCTCGGAGAGCGGGGAGATCCTCGTGGCGGGCGAGAGCGTCTTCCTGGGCTACTACAAGAACCCCGAGGCCACCGCGCGAGCGCTCGACGACGGCTGGCTGCACACCGGGGACGCGGGGCTCCTCGAGCCCGACGGGCACCTGGTGATGATCGACCGGGTCACCGACGTGCTGCGGATGGCGGACGGCTCGCGCTTCTCCCCGGCCCTGATCGAGAACAAGCTCAAGTTCAGCCCCTTCGTCCGGGAGGCGGTGGTGGTCGGCGAGGAGCGGCCGTACGTGGTCGCCCTGATCCAGATCGACATGGGCAATGTCGGGAGCTGGGCGGAGACCCACCGGCTGCCGTTCACCACGTTCAAGGACCTCTCGGGCAAGCCCGAGGTCGCGGCCCTCATCGGCGAGGCGGTCGCGCGGGTCAACCAGAGCGTACCCGAGGCCGCGCGGATCCGCGAGTTCGCCCTCTTCGAGAAAGAGCTCGACGCCGACGACGGGGAGCTGACCCGGACCCAGAAGGTCCGGCGCTCGACCATCCTGACCAAGTATCGCGACATGATCGAGAGGCTGTACGCCGCCGCGCCGGCGGAGAGCCTCGCGGGAGGGCGGTGAGGGCGGCTCATGACCGATCAACTCGTCTTCATGCTCCAGCTGATCATCACCGGCGTGGCGGTGGGCGGCGTGTACTCGCTGATGGCGCTGGGCTTCGTGCTGATCTTCAAGGCCTCCAGCGTGGTCAACTTCGGGCCGGGTGAGCTGGTCCTCTTCGGCGCCTACGTGTCGTGGGCCACTATCCTGCCGATGAAGCTGCCGCTGTATGCGGCGCTCCCGCTCACGTTCCTGGTGGCCATCCTGCTCGGCCTCGTGATCGAGCGGGGCGTGCTGCGCCCCCTCATCGGCGAGCCGATCATCTCGGTGATCATGGTCACCTTCGGGGTCGCGAGCGTGATCCGGGGCTTCCTCAACATGACCTGGGGCAGCGACACGCGCCCGTTCCCGGTGCTCTTCTCCCCCGAGCCCATCCATCTCGGGCCGGTGCCGGTGTCGCCGGTGCACCTGTGGAGCTTCGTGGGCGTGCTCGTCCTGCTCGCGATCTTCTCCGTCTTCTTCAAGTTCTCGCTCACCGGCATGGCGATGCGGGCGACCGCGGACAACCAGCAGGTCGCCCAGTCCCTCGGGGTGAGCGTCAAGCGGATCTTCGCGCTGTCGTGGTGCATCGCCACCGTGGTCTCGACGCTGGGCGGGATCATCCTCGGGAGCGTCCGGGGCGGGGTGGACTTCTCGCTCGCCGATCTGGGCCTGAAGGTGTTCCCGGTGGTGATCCTGGGCGGGCTCGACAGCGTGGCGGGGGCGATCATCGGCGGCGTGCTGATCGGCGTGCTCGAGAACCTCTCGGGCGGGTATCTGGATCCGGTCCTGGGCGGCGGGGTCAAGGAGGTGGCGCCCTTCGTCGTCCTGGTGATCATCCTGATGATCCGTCCCTACGGGTTCTTCGGCAAGGTCGAGATCGAGCGCGTCTGATGCAGTGCGGCGGCTTCCGGACCAGCTATGCCTCGGACGAGCGGATCTTCGACACGGTGCTGCCGATCGTCGGGGTGACCGCGCTGATCGGCGTGCTCATGGTGGTGCCGCAGTTCGCCACCACCTACTGGCTCGACGTGCTGAACCGGATCGGCATCGCGGTCATCGGGGCGTTGGGGCTCAACATCCTCGTGGGCTACACCGGACAGATCTCGATCGGGCACGCCGCGTTCCTGGCCGTCGGGGCCTATTCCACCGCCATCCTCGAGGCCAACGCGGGGCTGCCGTTCTACCTGGCCATTCCGCTGGGCGCGCTGATCACCTCGGGATTCGGCCTGGTCTTCGGGATTCCCTCCCTGCGCCTGCGGGGCCTCTACCTGGCGATCGCCACCCTCTCCGCGCACTTCATCACCACCTACGGCATCGTGCACTGGGAAAGCATGACCATGGGGGTGCTCGGGATGATGGTCCCCCCCGCGACCGTGTTCGGGCTGCCGCTCGACTCGGACGCGCGGGTCTTCTACCTCATCTTTGCCCTCGTGATCCCGGCCGTGTTCTTCGCCCGGAATCTGTTCCGGACCCGGGTGGGCCGGGCGTTCATCGCCATCCGGGACCGCGACGTGGCGGCCGGGGTCATGGGCGTGAGCCTCTACCACTACAAGCTCCTCGCCTTCGTCATCAGCTCGTTCTACGCGGGGGTGGCCGGCGGCCTCATGGCCCACCACTCGAAGATCCTGTTCCCCGACTCGTTCACGCTCCTGGTCGCCATCGACTACCTGGCCATGATAATCATCGGGGGCCTCGGCAGCATCCTCGGCGCCATCTTCGGCGCGATCTTCATGACCCTGCTGCCGGAGGTGCTCAAGCTCGGCGCCACGTCGCTGACCGGGGTGTACCCGAACGCCTTCGGCCTCATCGCCTCGACCCGGGACATCGTCTTCGGCGTCGCGGTCATCCTGTTCCTGATGTACGAGCCCCAGGGCCTGTCCCGCATCTGGCTGCGGTTCCGCAGCTACTGGAAGCTCTGGCCGTATGCCTACTGAGCCACGCCACTCACCGCTCCGCCCACTCACCGCTCCGAAGGAGGGTGCTATGAGCCACGCGCGCGACCTGCTCGTCCGGTTCCTCCTCATCGGCCTGTTCGTCGTCGGACTCGGCGCTCCGCCGAGCGCGGCGCAGGGGGTCATCAAGCTCGGCAACCTCGTGGATCTCACGGGCCCGACCTCCGACCAGGGCAAGGACATCGCCCAGGGCCGGATCGACGCGGTCCAGTACTTCAACGAGAAGGGCGGCATCAACGGCAAGAAGATCGAGCTGGTCAGCGTGGAGTACGGCTTCCAGCCCCCGCGGGCGGTGGCGGCCTACAAGCGGTTCGTCGAGGACGACAAGGTCGTGCTGGTCCTGGGCTACGGGACGCCGGACACCGAGGCGCTGCGCCCGTACATCACCAAGGACAAGATCCCGTATCTCTCCGGCTCTTACTCCGGACACCTCACCGACCCGCGCCAGACTCCCTACAACTTCCCGGGCGGTATCGACTACACGAGCCAGATCCGCATCTTCCTGAACTACGTCAAGGAGGTCTGGACCGACACGAGCCGCAAGCCGCGGGTCGCCTTCATCTACGCGGACAACGCCTACGGCCGTGCCCCCATCGAGGCGGGCCGCCTCTACGCCAAGGAGATCGGGGTCGACCTGGTGGACGAGGAGATCATCCCGACCGTCCTCACCGACGCGACCTCGCAGCTCCTGACCATGAAGAAGAAGGACCCGGACTACGCCTACATCAACACGAACACCCAGTGGGTCCCGGTGGTGCTGAAGGACTCCTACAAGCTCGGCCTCAAGACCAAGTACGTGGTGAACAACTACGGGATCGACGAGCGGACGCCGAAGCTGGCCGCCGAGGCGGCCGAAGGGGTGATGGGCATCCAGGACGTCGCCTACTGGGGCGAGAACGTGCCGGGCATGAAGACCCTCACCGAGTTTCACGCCAAGCACCACGGCAGCGACACCCACGCCTCGCCCTACATGCGCGGCTGGCTCTGGGTGATCGTGTCGGTCGAGGCGATCAAGCGGGCGGGCGACAATCCGACCGGGGAGTCGATCAAGAAGGCGCTCGAGAGCCTGAAGGACTTCGACACCTGGGGGATCACCCCGCCCTTCACCTACACCAACGAGGACCATCGCCCCACCAACCGGGCGCGCCTGGTGATGATCAAGGGCGGCAAGATCGTGCAGATGAAGGAGGTCTCGGTCGAGCGCGACATGAAGTGGATCGGGAAGTAGATGCTGCGACTGAACAACGTCCAGGTCATCTACAGCGAGGTCATCCTCGTCCTGAAGGGGCTGTCGCTCGACGTGGACGACGGCAAGATCGTCGCCCTCCTCGGCGCGAACGGGGCGGGCAAGACGACCACGCTGAAGGCGATCTCGGGCCTGCTCAAGACCGAGGACGGCGCGGTCACCGACGGCAGCATCGAGTTCATGGGGCGGCGGATCGACGGGCGCGATCCCGAGGCGATCTGCCGCCTCGGGATCGTGCAGGTCATGGAAGGGCGCAAGGTCCTCGAGACCATGACGGTGGAGGAGAACCTCCGGATCGGCGGCTACTCGCGCCGGGACGCGGACGGGGTGCGCCGCGACATGCAGATGATCTACGAGTACTTTCCCCGACTGGTGGAGCGGCGCACCCAGCTCGCGGGCTACCTCTCGGGGGGTGAGCAGCAGATGCTGGTGATCGGGCGCGCCCTGATGGCCAAGCCGCGCCTGCTGCTGCTGGACGAGCCCTCCCTCGGCCTGGCCCCCCTCCTGGTCAAGGAGATCTTCGCGATCATCCAGAAGATCAACCGCGAGCGGGGGACCACGTTCCTGCTCGTCGAGCAGAACGCCCAGATCGCGCTCGGCATCGCCGACTACGGCTACATCATGGAGAACGGCCGGATCGTGTTCGAGGGGCCCGCCGA
>DATFGS010000864.1:0-1099 GCA_035249225.1 Candidatus Methylomirabilota bacterium
GCGAACACCGCCACCAGCACGATGCCGACCACGCAGACCGCGCCGGCGACGACCACGGCGCTGTGGGTGACGCGGCGGAGCTGGCGGCTCCATCGAAGCCGGTGCGGCGCGACGGTCGTCGTGCCGATCACCCCTTCGGACGTGACTTGCACGGGGGGAACACTAGGCTCTGGGCCCCCACCTGTCAAGCGGGCCCCCCCGGGGGCGGGAAACATGACCGGTGGTTAATTGTTTAAGGATTATGATCATTCCGATGCGATCGCACATCCTGGCGGCGGCCCTTGGCGTGCTCGCGACGGCGGCCGGGGCGGGAGCCCAGACCCCCGACAGCGTGCTCCTCGAGGAGCTCACCTGGACGGAGGTCCGCGACGCGGTCCGGGCGGGCAAGACCACCATCATCATCCCGGCCGGCGGCACCGAGCAGAACGGCCCCCACATGGCCCTGGGCAAGCACAACGTCCGGGTGAAGGCGCTCTCCCAGGACATCGCGCGGCATCTCGGCGACGCGCTGGTCGCGCCGGTGATCGCCTACGTGCCGGAAGGCGCGATCGCCCCGCCCACCGCCCACATGCGCTATCCCGGCACGATCACCACGCCGGACGACGCGTTCCAGAAGGTGCTGGAGTGGGCGGCGCGCAGCTTCAAGCAGCACGGCTTCCGGAACATCGTCCTGCTCGGTGACCACGGCGGAACGCAGGCCGCGCAGAAGGCGGTGGCGTCGCGGCTCAACCGCGAGTGGGCGGCGACCGGGGTCCGGGTCCACGCGATCGAGGAGTACTACCGGGCCGCCGAGATCGAGGTGCCGCGGCTGCTCCGCGGGCGCGGCTACTCCGACGCGGAGCTGGGCCGGCACGCCGGGCTCACCGACACCGCGCTGATGCTGGCCACCGACGCGCGCCTGGTCCGCACGGATCGCCTGCGTCCGGGCAGCCCGGGCGACGGGGTGGACGGCGACCCGACCCGCGCCACCGCCGAGCTGGGCCGGCCGGGCGTCGAGATGATCGTGAGCCGGACCGTGGACGCGGTCCGGAAATCCATCACGCATCGCTGAGGAGACGACACGTATGGTTCCCAAGCCGCACTGGATCGCTTCCATCGT
>DATFGS010000865.1:0-4078 GCA_035249225.1 Candidatus Methylomirabilota bacterium
CGTCTTCATGGACACGCCCGGGCACGATCCGGTGTCGATCACCGGGCTCGTGGCGGGCGGCTGCAACATGATCTGCTTCACCACCGGCCGCGGCTCCGTCTTCGGCTGCAAGCCGGTGCCCTCGATCAAGCTCGCCACCAATAGCCTCATGTACCGGCACATGTCGGAGGACATGGACATCAACTGTGGGGTGATCCTGGAGGGCACCCCGCTCCCGGACGTGGGCCGCCAGATCTTCGAGGAGATCGTCGCGGTGGCCTCGGGCAAACGCAGCAAGAGCGAGCTCTCCGGAGTCGGCGAAGAAGAGTTCGCGCCGTGGATCATCGGGCCGGTCATGTAGGGGCGAGAGCAGGGTGAGAGCAGGGTGAGGTGAAGCCGAAGGCGAGCCGAACGAATTCAAACAATGTATGAAGGAAGTAGAGGGTAGCTGGAAGTAGAGGGTAGCAGCTAGACGGGGAGAGCCGATGCCAAACCCGGGCATGTACCGCGGCGACCGCCGCCGCAAGGAAGATCAGCGCAAGGCCAAGCTCGAGGCCAAGAAGGCGCGCAAGGCCGAGCGCCGCGAGACCGGGACGAGTGGGCCCGAGATCGCGGACCAGGCCGACGGGGCCGCCGGCCAGATCGTCGAGTTCGTCTGGTTCTCGCCGAGCAAGGGCCGGACCGTCACGACGCCGAGCAAGGCGGCGCCGATGGTGGACGGGATCGACGACTGGATGCTGCTGAGCGAGCCGCCCGCCGCGGGCTAGCCGCGGGCGGGGCCGGCCGCGGGGACCTCCGGGCGGGCCGGCGTGTGTCGCGGAGGCGCGCCGGCGACCCGGCCGCCTCTGAAGAACGAGACCCAGAAGTTCTCGCCGGGCACGGCCAGTGACGGGCGATCCATGAAGCGGTCGGCGCGAAACCCCGCGCGGGCCCGCACGATGAAGCTGTAGAAGTGGACGAGTCCGCCCGAGGCGAACTTGCCGTTGAAGACGATGTCGAGCGGCAGGTGCAGCAGCATGCCGAAGACCCAGCCCCAGAGCCATTCGACGTTGGTGAGCCACGCGATCGCGGCCAGCAGCACGAGCAGCTCGTAGGAGTGCAGGACGAGGACGACCCGCTGCACCTTGCCCCCGAGATAATAGCGGAGGAAGCTGGCGGGCCGGAGGTCGCGCTGACGCTCGAAGAGCACGTAGTCGACCGCATGGTCCACGTCGATCAGGAACCCGCCGGCGGCGAGGCCCGCGGTGAGCGCGAGGCTGTCGGTCCCCGCGTAGACGGCCGCGCAGGCAATTGCGGTGGTGACGAGATGGCCGCCTGGGCTGATGACGAGCTCCTAGCGGAGGTGCCGGTACCGGCGAACCCGGACCGGCACCGGCTGACGCGCGGGCGCCAGCCACCCGAGCGGCACGCTATCGATCAGCTCCAGCAAGCGGCGCCCTAGTCGCTTCAACATGCCCCCGGAGGGGAGCAACTACGGTGCCAGGCACATTGCAGCGCAAGTCCTTGAATTAGATGGACCCCAGGCCCTGGGCGTGGAACAGTAGGCCCAAATAAGGACTCCTGGGGACCAAAATGGGGAGATCGATGGCACAGAGGACCGTGGTGACCGGCTTCGACGAGATCGTCCACTCCGACCCCTCCGTCTGGGAGATCCAGACCACGGGGGCAGGGCCGCAGGGGCAGCTCCCGCTCACCGCGGAGATGCTGCTCGAAAGCCCCAGCGGCGACATCTTCGGGCTCACCCAGAACGCGGGCATGGGCTGGGATCCGCGCGAGCTCGGCCGGCCGCAGTTCCTCATGCTCTCCACCCAGGGCGGCATTCGCGCCTCCGACGGCAGGCCGATCGCGCTCGGTTACCACACCGGTCACTGGGAGATCGGGCTGCTCATGCAGGCGGCGGCGCAGGAGCTGGCCGCGCTCGGCGGCCTGCCGTTCGCCGGCTTCTGCTCGGATCCCTGCGACGGGCGCACCCAGGGCACGCCCGGCATGATGGACAGCCTCGCCTACCGCAACGACGCGGCGGTGGTGCTGCGTCGGCTGGCCCGCTCGCTGCCCACGCGCCGGGGCGTGCTCGGGGTGGCCACCTGCGACAAGGGGTTGCCCGCGATGATGATGGCGCTGGCCGCGCTGCGCGACCTGCCCTGCGTGCTGGTGCCGGGCGGCGTGACCCTGCCGCCCACCGAGGGGGAGGACGCGGGCACCGTGCAGTCCATCGGCGCGCGCTTCGCGCACGGCGAGCTCACCCTGGAGCGAGCGGCGGACCTCGGCTGCCGCGCGTGCGGCTCGCCCGGCGGCGGTTGCCAGTTCCTCGGGACCGCGGCCACGTCCCAGGTCGTCGGGGAAGCGCTCGGGCTCTCGCTGCCGCACACCGCGCTCGCCCCCTCCGGGCAGCCGGTCTGGCTCGACATGGCCCGGCGCTCGGCCCGCGCCCTGACCTCGCTCGCCGCGCGGGGGCTCGCCACGCGCGACATCGTCACCGACGCCGCGGTGCGGAACGCGATGATGGTGCACGCCGCGGTGGGCGGCTCGACGAATCTGCTGCTCCACCTCACCGCGGTCGCGCACGCCGCCGGGCTGCGGCGGCCGGTCGTCCAGGACTGGATCGACGTCAACCGGCGGGTGCCGCGGCTGGTGGACGTGCTCCCGAACGGGCCCCGGAATCATCCGACGGTCCGTGTCTTCCTGGCCGGCGGCGTGCCCGAGGTGATGCTGCACCTCCGCCGCGGCGGACTGCTCGACGAGACGTGCCTGACCGTCACCGGCGAGTCGCTAGGCCGCGCCCTCGACTGGTGGGAGGGCTCCGCGCGCCGCACCGCGCTGCGCGAGCGGCTGATGCGGCAGGACGGAGTGGACCCGAACGACGTCATCATGGATCCGGGGCGGGCGCGCGCGGGGGGGCTCACCAGCACCGTGACCTTCCCGCGCGGCAACCTGGCCCCGGAGGGCGCGGTGATCAAGAGCACCGCCATCGACCCGTCGGTGGTGGACCCCGACGGCGTCTATCGCAAGACCGGCCCGGCCCGCGTGTACACCACCGAGCGCGGGGCGATCGCGGCGATCAAGAGCACCGGGCCCGAGCGCATCAAGCCGGGCGACGTGCTGGTGCTCATCTGCCGCGGGCCGCTCGGCGCCGGGATGGAGGAGATCTATCAGATCACCTCCGCGCTCAAGCATCTCTCCTGGGGCAAGCAGGTGGCGGTGCTGACCGACGCGCGCTTCTCCGGCGTCTCCACCGGCGCCTGCATCGGCCACGTCGGGCCCGAGGCGCTCGCGGGCGGGCCCATCGGGCGCCTGCGCGAGGGCGATCTCGTGCAGATCGTGGTGGATCGGGTGCGGCTCGAGGGCAGCGTGGACCTGGTCGGCGCGGACGGGCGGACGTTCGGGGCGGAGGAGGGCGCGCGGGTCCTCGCCGCGCGTGGCCCGCGGCCCGATCTGGCGCCCGACCCGGGGCTTCCGGACGACACGCGGCTCTGGGCCGCCCTGCAGCACGCGGGCGGCGGAGCCTGGGGCGGCTGCGTCTACGACGTGGACGCGATCGTGGCCGCGCTCAGGACTGGGTCACGGTGACGATGAGGCCGATCGACGCCAGCACGTTCCCGACGCGCACGCACTCGGTCTCGGCGCCGACCTTCACCACCGCCTTGCCGGTGTTGTGCACCTGCCACGCGAGCTCCCAGCCGCGCTCCTCCGAGCAGGCGATCGCCTTCATCAGCTGCTTCACGACTTCCTCGAAGGTGTGACAGTCGCAGTTGTGCAGCACGGTCATCCAGGGCGGCGCGACCTGGACGTCGGTCGCGTCGAGCTCGTCGACCTGCGGGCTCTCGGTCGGCGTGGCCTGCGACCGGACGCTGCTGTCTTGCAACCGGGACTGCATCATTTATCCGCTCGGCTCGCCTTCGGCTTCACCTCGCCTAGCTACTGCACCGCGCGAGGCCATGGCCTCCACTAGCCGATAGCACCGGCCGCCCGGAGGCGGGCGATGGTACCGTCGCCGTAGCTCAGGAGCTCGCGGAGGATCTGGTCCGTGTGCTCGCCGAGCTTCGGGGCCCGCGCGGGGTGGCGGATCTCGCCGTCGGTGCGCAGGGGGCTCCGCACCTCC
>DATFGS010000866.1:0-6367 GCA_035249225.1 Candidatus Methylomirabilota bacterium
CGACCGAGGTGGCGACGGGCTGCGCGCTGGAGGCGCTGCTGGAGCTGGACGCCGGGCGGGTCGAGGCGGCGGTGGGTGGGCTGCCCGAGCCGCGGCGACACGCCGCGGATGTCGCGGCCCTGGGGCTGCGGGCGGCGGCGCGCGATGCGCTGGGTCGGGCGGACACGAGGAGCGATCAGCATGCTTGAGCGAATGCGGCAGGACGTGAGGACGGTGCTGGAGCGCGACCCCGCGGCGCGGTCGGCGCTCGAGGTGGTGCTTTGCAGTCCGGGCGTGCACGCGATCTGGATCCACCGCGTGGCGCACGCGTGCTGGCGGGGCGGCTGGCATCTCGCTGCCCGCTGGGTCTCCCACGTGGGGCGCTTCCTGACCGGTATCGAGATCCATCCGGCCGCGGTCCTGGGGCCCGGCCTCTTCATCGATCACGGCATGGGCATCGTCATCGGCGAGACCGCCGAGGTCGGCCGCAACGTCAGCATCCTCCAGGGGGTGACCCTGGGCGGCACCAGCCTCAAGCGGGAGAAGCGCCACCCCACCATCGGCGACAACGTCATGATCGGCGCGGGCGCCAAGGTGATCGGCGGCTTCACGATCGGCGCGGGCAGCCGGATCGGGGCCGGCTCCGTGGTGGTCCGCGAGGTGCCGGAGAACTGTGTTGTCGTCGGGGTGCCCGGTCGCATAACATTCCGCAACGGCGAGCGCGTGACCGGGGGCATCGATCTCAACCAGACCGACTTGCCCGATCCGCTGGCCCGGACGCTCGAGCAGATGGCGGAACGGATTCACGCGCTTGAAGCCGAGATCGAGCGGCTCAAGAAGGCGGCCGACATCTCCGCGGACGCGCCCGCGGACTGACTCCACCCAAGAGGAGGCGAGAGCGTGCTGCCCAAGGACACGATGGACGTGAAGGAAGCCGCGCGGTACCTCGCCATGGACGAGAAGACCGTCGCTCAGATGGCGATCGACCGCCTCATTCCGGCCCTCGAGCACGAGGGCAAGTGGCTCTTCTCCAAGAAGTCCATCGACAAGTGGCGCGGCCGCGCCGCCACCCGCTAGCCAGCACCGGCCACCGGGCCCACGGACGTCCACGCCGGTAGGCGGGCGTGCATGGCAGTAGCAAGCGGGCGAGGCGGGCGCAAAACGGAACTGGGGGAGTGCGGGGGCCATTTCTAGGCCCCCGCATACAAGAAGAGCCTAAAGAAGTACGCGCGTGACGGCCCACCTACCGGCCAGCAGCACCAGAACCATCCTGCACGTAGACATGGACGCGTTCTACGCGTCCGTGGAGCAGCGCGATCGGCCGGAGCTGCGCGGGCGACCGGTGATCGTGGGGGCCGATCCGTCGGGGCGCGGCGTGGTCTCGGCCGCCTCCTACGAGGCGCGCCGGTTCGGGGTGCACTCGGCCATGCCGATCGGCCGCGCCGCGCGTCTCTGCCCCGACGGCGCGTTCGTGCCGGTCGACATGGACAAGTACGCGGCGGTGTCCCGCGAAGTCATGGCGATCCTCGCCGACTTCACCCCGCTGCTCGAGCCGGTCTCCATCGACGAGGCGTTCCTCGACGTGACCGGCACCGAGGGGCTCCACGGCGACGGCCCGGCGGTGGCGCGGGCCATCAAGGGCCGGATCGCGGGATCACTGCGGCTCACCGCGTCCGTCGGCGTCGCCGCCAACAAGTTCGTGGCCAAGGTCGCCTCCGATCTCCGCAAGCCGGACGGGCTCGTGGTGGTGGCCGCCGGGACCGAGGCGGACTTCCTCGCGCCGCTGCCCGTCTCGCGCCTCTGGGGCGTGGGCCGGGTGACCGCGGAGGGCCTCGAGGCGATGGGCCTGCAGACCATCGGCCAGCTCGCCGCGGTCCCCGGCGAGTTCCTCGAAGCGCGATTCGGTCCGGGGGCGCGAGGACTTCAGGATCTGGCCCACGGCCGCGACGATCGCGCGGTCGAGCCGTTCGCGCCGCCCAAGTCCATGGGGGCCGAGGAGACCTTCGGCCGCGATCACCGCGACGTCGAGCGGCTCCACGCCACCCTGCGCGAGCAGGCCGAGCGGGTGGCGCGCGAGCTGCGCGCGGACGGCTACGCGGGACGCTGCGTGACCCTCAAGCTCCGCTTCGCGGACTTCTCCACGCTCACGCGGCGCCACACCGACGACCCCACGCAGGACGGGCTCGCGATCTACCGCCGCGCCCGCGCCCTGCTCGACCGGATCCCGCTCCGCCAGCCGGTCCGCCTCATCGGGTTGTCGGTTTCCTCGCTGGGGCCCGCCGCGGCCGGCCAGCTCTCCCTCCTCGAGCCCGACGCCCAGCGCCGGGAGCGGCTCGCGCGGGCCATGGACCGCGTCACCGCGCGCTTCGGGGAGGAGTCGCTGCGGCCGGCCAGCGTGGTGCGGCGGCCCGGACGCGCCCGGCCCTCCGATCCGCCCGCGCGGGGCGGCCCGTTGCCTTCGGCGTAGGCTTGGGCTAGACTCGCTGAACAGCGGTTCATTCCCGCCGTCGGAGCGACACATGGAACGGCCCATCGCCTACGACAAGCTGGCCCGCGAGGATCGCCTGATCCGGATGCGGGCGCGCGAGGTCGCGCAGCTCAAGATCGACCAGGGGCTGCCCCCGTTTCCGGATCTGCTCTCCCGCGACTCCATCAAGGAGCGCGTGCACGGCATCATGGTGGGGGAGCTGCAGGCGATGGAAGGAGCCGGCCGCACCGTCTACGATTTTCCGGACGCGCCGTGGGAGTTCACCATGGACATGGCGCGGCAGGTCTGGGACGAATCCCGCCACGTCGAGATCTACGTGCGCCTGCTCGAGCACCTGGAGGGCTACATCGGCGAGTTCCCCGAGACCACCATCCTTTGGCGCTGCGCGTGCGCGGAGGACGCGGCGGCGCGGGTGGCGGGCGTGAACCGGGGGCTCGAGGGCCTGGCCTGCGACGTGTTCAACCAGCTCGTGCACATCGCGCGCAAGATGGGCGATCCGATCCTGGAGCGGGCGGTGGACTACGTGCTGGCCGACGAGATCACCCACGTGCGCATGGGCTCGAAGTGGCTCACCCGGCTGACCGAGGGCGATCCGGAGCGCCGGCGCCTCGCGATCGAGTTCCAGGAGACCATCGACGAGCGCTTCAACCTGGGCGGGATCCGCCGCGAGGGACCGCACGAGCTGGTGCCGATCTCCATCGCCACCGAGGCGCGCCGCGAGGGCGGCTTCACCGACGAGGAGATCGCGCGCCTGATCCGGACCACCCAGCGGTCGGCCGTCTACTAGCCGCCCGTCCCTGCCGCATGACTCACCCGCTCGCGGGACATCTCGAGGTCGACGAGTCGGCGAGGACCGTCCGCCACTATCGCTACGCGGTCGAGCGGATGACGCGCATCCTGGGCGGCTGGATGGCCCTGACCCCGGAGCTCTCCGCGAAGCTGCTGATGGGCCGCCACGTCTGGGACAACGCGCAGCACGCGGACGCCTGGGGCAAGCGGCTGCCCGAGCTGCGCGCCGCCGCCCAGGTCTCCGAGCCCGCCAACCCGCGGGTGGTGGCCTTCCTGGACGCGGTGGAGGCCGCCGAGCGGCCCGGGCAGACCGTCGAGCGCCTGGTCGCGATCTACCGCGTGCTGAAGCCGCACCTGCTCGCCACCTACAAGGCCCACCTGGCGACCGCCAACGCGGTGTACGAGCCGCCCACCTGCCGGATCCTGGCCCGCTGCATCGAGGACGAGCAGCGCCACGTTGCGGCGGGCGAGACCGTGCTGCGGCATCTCCTCCGCACGCCCGAGCTGGAGACGCGCGCCCGCGCCTGCGAGGCGCGGCTCTGGGCGCTGCTCGAGGCGGCGGGCGGCGTGACCGGGGCGGGGCCGGTCACGCGCGTGAGCGCGGCGGCCGCGTTCCCCGCGCCCCTGAGCGACGACGCCGCCGAGTTCATCCGCCTCGAGCAGTCGACCGGCACCTGGTCGATCGTTCCCGAGCTCGCCCAGGCGCTGACCACCTTCGGCGACGCGTTGATCGCGGGCGATACCGCCGCGGCGCGGCGCTGGCTCGCGCCCGAGGTGGAGCTGGGGCCGGATCTGGAGACGCGGCTCAAGGCCGTCGCGGGCGGCCGCCACCGGGTGGTGGCGTTCGCGCGCGTCGGCGAGCAGCGTCTGGTGAAGCTCCGCCTCGACGGCGCGCACGACGGCGTCACGCTCCTCCTCCGCTGCGCGCCCACCGGGTCCGGCTGGCGCGTCGCCGCGCTCGAGGCCGTCTCCGCTCCCGCCGCGTCGCCCGCCTGACCTCCGTGCTGCAGAGCGTCTTGATCGCCAACCGGGGGGAGATCGCCCGCCGGGTCATCCGGGGATGCCGGGCCCTCGGGGTTCGGACGGTGGCGGTGTACTCCGAGGCCGACGCGGGCTGGCCGCACGTCGCCGACGCCGACGAGGCCGTCCTCATCGGGCCCGCGCCCGCGCGCAAGAGCTATCTGGACGTCGAGCGCATCCTCGACGCGGCCCGTCGCACGAACGCCCAGGCCGTCCATCCCGGGTACGGCTTCCTCTCGGAGAACTGGCGCTTCGCCCAGGCCTGCGAGGCGGCCGGGCTGATCTTCATCGGGCCCTCGTGGCGCGTGATCCAGCAGATGGGCGACAAGGTGGGCGCGCGCCGGCTCATGGCGAGCGCGGGCGTGCCGGTGGTGCCGGGTAGCGACGGGCCGGTGGATTCGGCCGAGGCCGCTCGCGAGATCGCGGGCCGGGTCGGCTATCCGCTGATGATCAAGGCCGCGGCCGGAGGCGGAGGTATCGGCATGATGAAGGTCAGGGACGAGCCCGCCCTGGGGCCCGCCTTCACATCCGCGCAGCGCCGGGCCCAGTCCGCCTTCGGCGCTGCCGCGCTCTTCGTCGAGCGATACCTCGAGGGCGCCCGTCACGTCGAGGTGCAGGTCTTCGGCGACGCAACCGGGCGGGTGCTGCATCTGCACGAGCGGGAGTGCTCGATCCAGCGCCGCCACCAGAAGCTCGTCGAGGAGAGCCCGGCCCCCGGCCTGGCCGGGCCCCTCAAGGCGCGGCTCGTCAAGGCGGCTCTCGCCGGGGCGCGGGCGGTGGGCTACGTCAATGCGGGGACGATGGAGTTTCTCGTCCGGGGCGACGAGTTCTACTTCCTCGAGATGAACACCCGGCTCCAAGTGGAGCACCCGGTGACCGAGGAGGTGACGGGGCTCGATCTGGTACAGGCGCAGCTTCGGGTCGCCGCGGGAGAGCCCCTACCCTGGACCCAGGAGCAGGTGACCCAGCGCGGATCGAGCATCGAGTGCCGGATCTACGCGGAGGATCCGGCCAAGGGCTTCATGCCCTCGCCGGGACGGCTCTCCCGTCTCGTCCTTCCGGAAGGCCCCGGCGTGCGGGTGGAGTGCGGGGTCGCGGAAGGGGTCGAGGTGTCGGTGCACTACGACCCGCTCCTGGCCAAGGTGATCACCTCCGGCCCGACCCGGGACGACGCCATCGACCGGATGGGGGCGGCCCTGGCCTCGTTCGCGGTGGAGGGTGTCAAGACCGTGATCCCGTTCCATCAGCGCGTCATGCAGAGCTCCCTCTTCCGCGCCGGCTCGGTGCACACGCAGATGATCGAGCAGGGCATCTTCGGCTGAGGCGGCCGCGGTCGGGACCCTAGGCGATGGAGACGAGCCTCAACGAGACCCGGATCCAGGCGATGACGGGCGCGGGGCTCTGGCGCGACGAGAGCCTTGAGCACTACCTCGATCGCTGGGCCCGTGAGCGCCCCTCCAAGACCGCGCTCGTCGACGGGGAGAGCCGCTACACGTGGGCGGCACTCGCGCGGGCGGTGGATCGCGTCGCCCACGGGCTTCGCGCGCACGGCGTCGAGCGGGGCAGCGTCGTCTCCTGCCAGCTCCCCAACTGGAACGAGACGATCCTGATCTTCCTGGCCGCGCTGAGGCTGGGCGCGGTGGTCAACCCGATCCCGCCGACCTACCGGGCCCGCGAGGTCCGGTTCATGCTCGGGCTGCTGGAGTCGCAGGTGGCGGTGGTGCCGGCCGCCTTCCGCGGCTTCGGCCACGCCGGCATGCTCGCCTCGCTCCGCCCGGCGCTCCCGAAGCTCGAGCACGTGTTCGTCGCGCGCGGCGAGGGACCCGAGGGCACCCTGCCCCTGGCGAGGCTCACCGACGAGGCCTGGGAGGCGCGGGCCGGCCGCGCCGGGTTCCCGGGCACGGAACCCAACGCGGTGCACGAGGTGGTGTTCACCTCCGGGACCACCGGCGAGCCCAAGGGCGTGATGCACACCCAGAACACCACGCTCTCCACCCTCTATCGCGCGGTCGAGCGGCTCGAGCTCTCGGACCGGGAGGTGGTGCTGATGGCATCGACCCTCGGCCATCAGACCGGCTATCTCTTCGGCTA
>DATFGS010000867.1:0-4301 GCA_035249225.1 Candidatus Methylomirabilota bacterium
GCCGGATGCAGGCGGTGATCCCGGCGCGCGAGTCGGTGAGGGTGCCGTCGAGATCGAAGAGGACGGTGAGGGCGCTCACGGCTCGGGCAGGATGCGGAAGACCGGATACCGGGCCGCGATGGGGATGAGGTCCGCCTCCGACGCCCCCGCGTCGAGGCCGCCGAAGAAGCGCTTCACCTCCCACGCCCACTCCTGCAGGTAGGCCCGCAGGATCGGCGGCTTCTCGCGGTCGGGCACCTCCACCACGCGCACGTCCGCGGTCTTCCCGGCGACGGTGAGGCGCCCGGCTCGGCTGACGCGAATGTTGCGTACCCACTCGGTCTCGCCGCGCGGGGCCACCAGGTAGCGCTGGCCGCCGAGGGTGAGCGGGTTGACCGGGATGCGATGCCACTCGCCGCTCTTGCGGCCCCGCACCGCGAGCACCTGCGTCCCCTTCAGGCCGAGCCCGAGGCGACCGGCGAGGAAGCCGACGACCGGGTTGACGACGCGGGCGGTGAAGAAGCCGGGCTTGACGAAGGGGCTCGCGGCCATGATCAGGCGGACGTGCCGGCCACCGTGATCTGGGTCTTTGCCGAACGCCCGTCAGGCATCACACATGAGTCCGCTGAACTTCGTGCTCTCGGGGACCATCGCCGCCTATGTCCGCAAGGTAACGACGTGCAGGTCATCCCGGCGGATCTCTTCCGCACGACGCACCAACTCCTCCTCATTGTCCAGCGCACGTATGAAGCGGCCTGCCAGCGCATCAGCTTTTCCCGAGACCAGGAACAGCAGCATCTGTGCGCTACGTTCGATCGGCACGTCTCGTCCCTCACTCAACAAGGAATGGAACAAGGCCTGGACCGCATTCGGGACGTCGGGGGAGGTGAGATAGTCCAGCATGGGCGTGCGGACCATCCCGGGATGGAACGCGAACACCGTCACTCCATATGCCTGGATGTCCGCCGCCAGGCACTTCGTCCATTGCGTCAATGCTGCCTTCGTGGCGCCGTACGCATCCATCTGTGGGAGTCGACCGAACGCGGCGCCGGTGGAGATGTTGACGATCCGTCCTCGTTGGCGGTTGACCATTCCTGGCAATACGGCCCGGGCATACAAGAAGGGCCCGCGCACGTTGATCTCGAACGTACGCCACCAGTCTTCGAGATCAACCTCCCAATCGTAGCCGAGGGGACCCACGGCGCCGGCATTGTTGACCAGTATGTCCACCGGTCCGAGTTGCGACTCAGCGGTCCTCACGACATGGGCGACGGCTTCCGGCGCGGACACATCGCCGGGAATCGCCAGCGCCCGCCCGCCGGAGCGCTCGACCATCGCCACGGTCTCCGCCAAGGGCTCGGCCGTGCGTGCCGTCACGGCTACATGTGCTCCCGCCTTCGCGAGCGCAACTGCAAACGCGCGGCCGAGCCCTCTGCCTCCTCCGGTCACGAGGGCAACCTGACCAGTCAGATCGACCAGCGGGTGGCTGGGGTCCGCGCTCATGGGGGAGCCTCCTCGGCGAGTGTGCGTGCGTTACCTTCGCCCGGCATCGCGAGCAGCGCCTCGACGCTCCCGAGGACCGGATCGACAAGCAAATCCGCGACAGGCTAGCATGGCCTCCGCATCAAGAACAGACGGCGAGCAGCCGCCTCGCCGACCCGAGCCGGAGCGGGCGGCCACCGGGTGCCTATGAGCCGATCCGTATCTCGGTTTTCACCGAGTTGGCGATGAAGCACTGCTCGTGGGCCAGGTGGTGGAGGTGGTCCACGTCCGCGTCGGTCGGGCGCTTCGCGCCGCCGTAGACGATGCGCGGGTGCAGGGTCACCGCGCTCACCCAGATGGCGCCGCGCTCGTTCTTGCGCATCACGCCCACCGCGTCGTCCTCGTAGGACTCGACCAGGAAGCCCTCGCGCATCGCCACGTAGAGGAACGTGAGCATGTGGCAGCTCGAGATCGCGGCAACGTAGCCCTCCTCGGGATCCACGTGAGCCGGGTTGGACCACGGCACGGGCACCACGCCGGGCGAGGGCGAGGCCGGCACGGTCACCCCGCCGTCGAAGGTCCACGTGTGCTCGCGCGAGTAGCGGCCCTTGAGGAAGGCGTCCCCGTCGGCCGCGAGCTTCCAGCGGATCGTCGCCTTGTGCTCAGACATGACTGGTCTCCTTCAGTTCAGCGATCTGGCGATCGTGGACACGGGAGAGCAGGAGAAGCGCGGACGCCGCCCCCACGAGCGCCATGAGCATGTCCCATTGAGTGTCCCACTGATCGCCCTGCGTGCCCAGGAAGGCGTCGGCGGCGGCGCCGCCGATCAGGGCGGCCCACCATTCCACGAATTCGTAGAGCGCGCTGATCGCGAGGCAGACGCAGAGCACGAGGAACGTGAGCCACTTGCCCGGCGGAAGGGGCGAGCGCCGGATCAGCACCTCGCGCACCACGATGGCCGGGACGAAGCCCTGAGCGAAGTGGCCGAGCCGGTCGTACGGGTTGCGTGCGAGCCCGAGCGCGTGCTCCAGCCAGAACCCCGCGGGCACCTCCGCGTAGGTGTAGTGGCCGCCCACCATCAGGACGAGCGCGTGGACGAAGATGAGCCGGTAGGCGAGCGGGGTCAGCGGGAAGCGGCGCGCGGTCGCGGCCAGGATCGGCGCCGCGATCAGGATCGGCGCGATCTCGAGCCACCAGGTGGCCCGGTCGTGCGGGGCGATGCCCGAGAGAACGAGCAGGGCGGCGCCCGTGATCAGGAGGACGCGCGGCTCTCTACCAGTCACCCGCGTACCCGGTGCGGTGCGGCGCGGCGAGGGCGAGCAGCCGGGCCCGGCGCAGCTCGAGCAGCTGGCGCGTGTGCAGCAGGTCGTGCGCGGCCCAGGAGGCGGCGAGGTCCCCGGCGGTGATCGGCCCGAAGGAGGCCTGGTACTCGCGGCTCCAGTCGGGAGCGGTGAGGCCCGCGAGCCAGGCCAGCGATCGCTCCCGCTCGGCGAGAAAGGCGCTCAGGGTGGCCGCGAGCTCACGATCGTTGTAGCCGCGCGCGGTCACCCACGCGGGAGGATCGATGGGCGTCCATTTCTCTTCCGGCCGGTGCAGGATCAGGTCGAGGCGCGGGCGGAAATCCTCGCGCTCCTCGTCGAGGAGATGCGCCACGACTTCCAGGATGGACCAGGAATCCGGAGCCGGCCGCACGCGCGCCTCCGCCGCCGAGACGCCCGCCGCGAGGCCCTGGATGGTCTCCCCGCCCTGGGCCAGCTCGCGCCGGAGCACGTCGAGTCGCATGCCGTCGCGAACGCCGGCTACTGGAACTCGAGGGTGGCCGCGCGCAGCCCGCAGAGGAGCTTGCCGGCGGTCTCGAGGCAGCGATCGTTGGACGGGGGCATCACCGGGCCCGCCAGCGAGTCGCGGTGCCAGCGCTCGAGCGGCAGCTCCTTCAGGATGCCGCGCCCGCCCGCCATCCGCATCGCCCGCTCGGTGGCCATCAGACCCACGTCGGCCGCGAAAGCCTTGGCCTGGTTCACCGCGAGCATGGTGGCCTCGCGGTCGCCCCCCGTCTTCAAGTGGGCGGCCTCGTGCAGCAGCAGTCGGGCCGCGCGGATCTGGGTGCCCACCTCGGCCACCGTGCGCTGCACGAGCGGGTGATGGCTCATGGGCTCGGTGGAAGGCCGCTGGACCCGGGTGCGCGCGTACTCGGTCATGTACTCGAAGGCGGCCTCGCCGATGCCCAGGTAGACCGCGGCGTAGCCGAGCGCGAAGCCCTGCAGATCGATGGTCAGGTACTGACCCGGCTGCCCGACCACGTTGGCGGGGGCCACCGCGCAGTCGTACCGGATCGTGTGGCTGATCGTGCCGCGCATGCCGGTGGCGTTCCAGGTGCCCTCGATCTTCACGCCCGCGTCGCGGCCCGGGATCATTGCGGAGATCACGCCGTCGCGCGCGCTGGTCTTGCCCGCCTGGATGCCGGTGATGAAGAAGTAGTCGGCCGCGTCACCGAGCGAGCAGAACTGCTTCACCCCCGCCACCCGGTAGCCCCCGTCACCCGTCGGGTGGAACACGGTGTTGAGCACGAACTTGTCGCGGAAGCTCTGCTCGGGCTCGCTGGTGATGGAGGCGATGCGGGCCCCGCGGCCGACGACCTCGCCGAAGTAGCGCCGCTTCTGCTCCTCGGTCCCCAGCGCGGCCACGAAGGTGGTGACCGTCGAGTGCATGTTGAACGTGAGCGCGGTGGCCGAGCAGCCCTTGGCGATCTCGCGCAGGGCGTGCACGTAGGTGACCGGATCGGCGCCGACCCCGCCGTACTCGCGGGGCACGGTGAGCGCGAAGAGGCCGGCCGCGTGCAG
>DATFGS010000868.1:0-17887 GCA_035249225.1 Candidatus Methylomirabilota bacterium
CGAGGCCCCGCCGTCGGTCGCCGCGAAGACGCCGGCGGCTTCGAGCGCGGACGGCCTGCGCGCGCAGCTCGAGGAGCGCCTCCGCAGTCGCGGTCTGCTGCGCGGCAGCGGATCGGATCCGAACACCGGCGTGACGGTCGAGGTCGGGCCGAACGGCGTCGTGACCTTGCGAGGCATCGTCCGGGACGCCACGCAGCGTGACGAGGCGGCGAAGCTGGCGCGCATGGCCGGAGTGAGTGACGTCCGTCTCCAGGTCAACGTGCAGAGCAGCTGGAACTAGGAGCGACGTGACCCCTCAGCCGAAGACCGCCGACGCGCCGGCCGGCCCGGCCACGTCGCTTCGACATCTCTTCACCGATCTGATCGCCTACGCGCTCCTGTTCCGGGAGACCTGCGGGCAGCGCGAGTGGACGCCCGCGGAGCTGCGTGATCGCCTGACCGCCCTGATCGACGCTCAGGAGCGCCGCGCTCGCGGCGGCGAGGTGCCCTGGGACAGCTACGTCGAGGCGCGCTTCGCGGTGCTCGCGTGGGTCGACGAGCTGATCCTCAACTCTCCGTGGCCCAAGCGGAGCGACTGGCAGCACCTGATGCTCAAGTACTACGGCACCCTCAACGCGGGGAACCAGTTCTTCGACCGGCTGGAGCAGCCCCCCGCATCCCAGCGCGGGGTGCTCGAGATGTACTACTTCTGCCTCGCCCTCGGCTTCGAGGGGAAGTTCGCGCTGGCGGAGAATTCGAGAGCCCTGCACGAGCTCAAGCAGCGGCTCCACAACCAGCTCGTCTCGGGGAGCGGCGGCGTGCTGCTGTCGGAGGCCCGGCTCTTTCCCGAAGCCTACCGGCGTCCACCGGCTCCCGCCCCGCCCCCCGGGCGCTCGTGGTTCGGCCTCTGGATCGGCCTGATGGCGGCGGTGCCGGTCATCCTGTTCGTCATCTACCTCTCCTTGCTCCGCTCCGCCGCCGACGCGCGCATCAAGCTCCTCGCGCAGCCGGTGGCCCCGCCGGTGGTCGCGGTCCCGGCGCCGGGGTGGCATCTGACGCTCGTCGAGGAGCTGCGGCGGCGCGGGATCGACGCCCGGGACACCCCGCGCGGCGTGGTGATCACGCTGCCCGGCGTGTCGTTCGAGGTGGCCCGCTCCGAGCTGAACCCGGCGGGAGAGCGGAGCGTCCGCGAGGTGGCGGCGGCGCTCCTGCGCCTGGCGCCCGAGCGCCCCGTGGCGGTCGAGGGCCACGCCAGCCGGGAGAAGGGCACGCTCGACGAGCAGAACCAGCGCCTGTCGGACGATCGGGCGCGGCGGGTCGCCGAGGTCCTGCTCGAGGCCGGCCTGCGCCGGGAGAAGGTCTCCGCCCGGGGACTCGGCTCGAGCACCCCGGTGGCCTCGAACGAGACCGAGGAGGGGCGCCGGCTCAACCGGCGGGTGGAAATGACCGTCGAGAAGGCCGATGGACGGTAGCTGGTCGGCGAGGCGACACAATAATTTGCGTGTTCAGGAAGATCCGTGGTAATTACTCTTGCGCTCGTTTGCCGCGCACGGGTTCAGAATCTCCAGGAGGATCGATACCGATGAAACGGACGCAGGCAGCCGTGTCGATGGCGCTAGTGGTCAGCGGACTCCTCCTGGCACTACCGGTAGGGGTCGGCGCCCAGAGCTTGAACGAAGTTCTCAATCTCCAGCTCCAGGCTCAGGGCGGGCTGAACTGCGCCGGATTGGGCGGGAACACCGGCACGACCGGCAACCTCCAAGCAAAGCTATGTCCACAGATTCCCGTAGCAACCGCCGGGACTGGCGGGGGCTCGGGTAGCGTTCCCACGCTGGACACCCAGCTGGGCCAGAGCCAGGAGCAGCGTCGCCAGGCTGATCGTCTCGCCGAGCGGCGGAGCGGGCAAGGCGGCGCGGCCGATCAACCCGGTACCGGGTTCGGCCTGTTCGTGAACGGGGACTACCAGTTCCTGAACAAGAACACCACCCGCCTCGAGTCCGGCTTCGAGCAGCAGACGGTCGGAACCACGGTCGGCGCCGACTACTCGTTCCGCGGCCGGGCGGTCGTGGGCGTCGCGCTCAACTACGCGCACGAGTTCGGCGAATTCGCCGGAGTCAGTGGAGGATTCGACAACGACACCTTCGGAGTGACCCTGTACGGGACCGTCGTCCCGGTCGACAAGCTCTTCATCGATGGGTTCGTCGGATATGCGCGGAAGGAGTACTCGATAGTCCGGCGAGTCAACTTTGCGTTCCCGACGGGCGGTGCGAACCCGCCGAATTTCCTTACGTCGGGCCCCATCGATGGCAGGACGCACCACGACGACTTCACGATCGGAACGGTCATCGGGTATGACTTCGTGCTCAAGAACCTCACGGTCGGCCCGCGGGTCGGCGTGAACTACCTCGATCGGAGAATCGCCGGGTACTCGGAAAGTGGGGGGACCGGTCTCGAGCTCAACTACGACAACCAGAACATCTCCTCGCTGACCACGACGGCCGGGCTGTTCGCTTCGGTCGCCATCAATACGCCATGGGGTGTCCTGGTCCCGCAGGCGACCGCGGAATACGTGCACGAGTTCCTGAACGACCAGCGGAGTGTCGGATTCCGGATTGATGAGGCAGTCTTCCAGCCGCGGTTCCTGTACCGGACCGATGAGCCCGACCGCAACTTCTTCAACGTCGGGGTCGGCGCGGTCTTCGTGCTGCCAGGGGGGATGTCGGCGTTCGCGAACGTGCGCCAGCTCCTCGGCTATGCAGACCGGCGCGCGACCAACGTCACGGTCGGCTTGCGGCTCGCGTTCTAGCGCGGCGGGTCTCGCCGGCTCTCACGGGTCGCCCACTCGACGTCGGTCACGATGCGGGGCCACATATCCGCCCAGCAGGACACGTGATCGAAGGCCGGCTCGACCACCGGCGATCCGTGCCCTTGACCCCACGCCGCACGACGTCGGTCGGTACCAGGCGATCGCGACCTCCCGCCTAGTGGATCTGGACGATACAGTCGGGGGAGTCGTGGCTGGCGGGCAGGATTGATCGAGCCGGTCAGCCGCTGATCCCGGTGTAGATCCGTCCACGCGTCGACGTCGAGGTTGGCCGCCACTGTGACCACCGCGATGGGCTCCGGCACGCGCGCGGCCAGCAGCACGGCCAAGCTCCCGCCTCCACTGTAGCCGAACCACACGAGCTCCCGGACGCCCTCTTTCGCGACGCTCCGCCGCGCCCCCCCGCCATGCTCGCCACGACAGGCTCGGAGTAGTGATCGGACCGTGAATCCGAGCGTCGCCGCCTGCTGCGCGAAGTCGCTCGACGGGGTGGCACGCGCGACCGAGACGAGCAGCAGGGGCGCCAGCCACGGCCCTCTCACGCGGTGAGGATACTCGCGGGCCGCGATGCGCACGGCCCATTGAGGGGGAGCCCTCGATGCTGACCACGACCGCCGGACTCTTCGCCTCGGTGGCGATCAATACCAAGTGGGGCGTACTGGTGCCTCAGGCCACCGGGGAGTACGTGCACGAGTTCCTGAACGATCAGCGCACGGTGGGATTCCAGTTCGTCGACACGATCAACCGGCTCCGGTTCCAGACCGACGAGCCGGATCGGAACTTCTTCAACCTCGGGATCGGCGCGGTCTTCGTCCTGCCGGGCGGCATGTCCACGTTCGTGAACGTGCGCGAGCTCCTCGGCTATAGCACGCGGCGGGCGACCAACGTGACCGCCGGGTTACGGTTGGCCTTCTAGCGCGCGGGGTCGGGCCGGCCGGCGCGGGTCGCCCGCTCGACCTCGCCCAGGATCCGCGGCCAGCTCGCCGCCCAGCAGCATACGTGGTCGAAGTCGGGCTCGACCACGAGCCGGCCGCCGCCCGTGACGCCGCGGCGCACGATCTCGACCGGCACCAGGCGATCGCGCGCGCCCGCATAGTGGATCTGGACGACCCGGTCCGGGAGCGGCGGCTGCCGGGCGGGATTGAGCGAGCCGACGAGCCGCCGATCACCATGCCGGTCGGTCCACGCGTCGATGTCGAGGTTGGCCGCCACCGTGATCACGGCCACGGACTGCGGCACGCGCGACGCCAGCAGGACGGCCAGCGTCCCGCCTCCGCTGTAGCCGAACCACACGAGCTCCTGGATACCCTCTGCGGCCACGATCCGTCGGATCGCCGCCGCCATGCTGGTCAGCACGGTCTCGGAGTAGCGCGCCGCGGTCCAGAGGCTGTCCGGACACGACGGGCCCTCTCCCACGCCGTGGTAGCAAGGCCGGCCCAGGTAGACGCTCGCGGCCGGGTCCTGCGCCATCAGCGCCAGCGCGAGTGGCCGCCGTGGGGTGGGGTCGCGGGCGGGGAGGCCGCCGAGCCACGGGGTCCCGTCCCCCTCGAGGTAGACGTGAAGGCGAGCGCCCGCGGGCCTGGGGCTCCTGACGAGCAGATGCTCGAACGGCTCGCCCCGGACCCGCCCCTCCTCGAGCCCGAGCGTCACGACCCGCCGGGAAAAGTGGCTCGAGGGGCTGGCACAAGCGGCCGAGATGAGCAGAAGGCACGCCACCGGCAGCCATCTCACGCCGCGAGAGTACCCGCCGGCCGGCGTCCTTGCACGGTCCGCGTGCCCGGAGGGCCGCATTGACTCACGGCCTGGGTCTGTGATACTTGGCCATCCACAGATCCGCCGTGGATGGAGGGACCAATGGGTAGGACGCGCCGGGCTTCGGGAATTCGCCTCCTCGTACTGGTTTGCCTGATCGCGCTCAGCGGTACCGCAAGCGCTCAGACCCGGCTGATTCTCCTGAGTCCGGATGAAGCGGTCCGGCTGCGTCTGGGCCGCGAGGAGCCGTGGGGAGCGGGCCCGACCGTGCGCGGCTCGACCGGACCCCGGATCCTGGTGCAGGAGCCGATCGTCCGGCAAACGTCGAATGGCCCGGTCATCGAGACCCCGCCGTCCATGAGCTTCTTCATCGTGTTCGAGGCGAACGGCTCTCCGGTCGACATGGAGTCGCTCGAGATCAAGGCGAAGAAGGGCATCCTGTCGATGTCGCTGACCCCGCGCCTGAAGCCGTACATCGAGGGGACCAGCCTGAAGGTGGGTAGCGTGACCGTACCGGAAGGGCGATTCCTGATCCAGATCGAGATCCTCGACAAGGCCGGCGCCAAGGCGGTCGAGCAGTATCGCCTCGAGGTCCGTAGCTGACGATCCGGCGCTCCGCTCAGGGGGTGCCGAACAGGATGGCCTGGAAGTTCTTGTGGAACACGGCAAGCGAGACCGTCTGCCGCCTGACCATCATCGGGTCGTAGAGCTCGATCCCGCCGCTCTTCATGCCGAGCACCGCGAAGCCGTGCCAGCCCGTCACGTCGGTGGCCTCGTCCTTCGACGCGGCGATCGTGGGCACCCGGGCCGCGTTGTCGACGGCGGCGCGGATCTTCGCGTCGTCGGTCCTCGCGTTGACCTCGAAGCCGCCGGGCTTCGCGCCGACCACGACTTCCCAGATCGCGTTCGCGGTGAGCCCCTTGGAGTCGAGCTCCTCGTACCCGCCCTCCTTGACCGCGTAGGCCTTCTCGATGGCGCAGGGCCAGATCACGCTGGTGGGAGACCGCATGTAGGCCGGGGTCCAGTTGCGATCGGCGTCGTCGGTGTAGAGGACGCTGCTGACCTCGAAGGCCTTGCCCCCCAGCTTCACGGTGAAGTACCGGGTGGACGTGATCCGGTTGCCGCTCGGCGGCTCCTCGAGGCGGTCGGCGACCGCGGAGAGGTCGGTCTCCACGACGGCAGCCTGCTCGGTGACGATGCCCTCGAGATACTTCTGGCCGGCGGCGGTATAGGCCAGGGCCGCGAGGAGCGAGGCGAGCGGGCAGTTCGCGAGCGCGCCCTGGGAGACGTCCGCCAGGGCCGGAGTGGCCTTGGCGTAGAGGCTCCAGGGCACGTCGCGGGCCACGATGGTCTTGGCGCCGCCCGCCGGTGGGGGCATCGTCAGCTTCTTGATGGCCTTGGCCGCCTGCTTCGGCGCGAGGAAGATACCCGGGCCGAGGCTGAGGGGGCCGGGTAGGCGCCCACCACCCACGGGAAGGGGTCCCAGCGGTCCTGGAACGCGAGACTGTTGTGTCATCGGCGCTCTCGCGATCCTGTCATGAATCGGTGGAGGAGCCAAGCGGAAGCCGCCCTGTACCGGATCCGGCGCATTGACCCTCGGCGCGCTCGCGTGGTACCTGGGGCGCATGGCGTCCTCCGGCGGCGGGATCGGGACGTGGCCGGCCGAGGATCGGCCCCGCGAGCGGCTGTATCACAAGGGCGCCGACTCGCTGGCCGACGCCGAGCTGCTGGCCATCCAGCTCGGCAGCGGGCTCGCCGGATGCAGCGCCATGGACATGGCGCGCGACCTGCTGAGCCGCTACGGGTCGCTCTCGGGGCTGGCCGGCTGCGGCGTGGCCGAGCTCGGCGCCATCCGCGGGGTGGGGCCGGTGAAGGCGGTCCGGCTGGCGGCGGCCTTCGAGATCACCCGGCGGCTGCGCTCCCGCAATGGCCACAGCCGGGTGGTGCTGGGCAGTCCGGAGCAGGTCTTCGCCCGCTACGGGCCGCTGATGGAGGACCTGAAGAAGGAGGTCTTCCGGGCAGCCCTGCTCGACGCCCAGAACGGCCTGCTCCGCGACGTGGTGATCTCCGAGGGCACGCTCTCGGCCAGCCTGGTCCATCCCCGGGAGGTCTTCAAGCCGGCCATCCTGGAGTCCGCGGCGTCGCTCATCCTGCTGCACAATCACCCGAGCGGCGATCCGACACCCAGCCGGGAGGATCTGCGGCTCACCCGGCAGCTTGTCGAGTGCGCCGAGCTGCTCGACATGCGCATCCACGACCATGTCATCATCGGTCGAGAGCGCTTCATCAGCCTGGCCCAGCGCGGGGCCCTACCCCTTCGCTAGCTTCTCGACTTCCTTCTTCGAGAGGCTCTGGATACGGGCGAGGAGGCCCTTCACCTTCCGCTCGGAGGCGTGGTCGGCCAGGATGAGCTTCTTCGACTTCGTGCCCGTCACGATGTAAGCCACCCAGTCGTCGAGACTGGGGGTTCCCCGCCACGCCACCGTCAGCCCACTGAGCCGCATCCGCTTCCTGCCCTCGACCTTCGCCAGTGGCTTCCGGCTGGCCTCCATACGTGGTCCTCTCCTCCTGAAAATGTGCACTGTGCGGCACAACGAATGCGTCGAGGCGATGAGTGCCCGATCACCTTATGAACCGGTCCGAGCCCTGTCAAGGCTTCGTTTCGCCGCGACTCATGCGTGGTTCGACGCGCGTGGCGCCGTCAGGCTGCGTGAATGCTGCCTGCGACGACCGGTCTCGTGGCGGTGGACGATCAGAGCGTCACTTTTTCGTGTCCCCCCTCTCGAACCGCGTCGGAGCGTGCGTTTTCCCGCATTGTGGATCGCTGTGGATAAGTGGATAACCTGTGGGTTACTTTTCGGCGGCCTCCAGCGCGTCCAGGATGCGGCGCGGGAGCAAGGGCCCCCGCGTGATGAATCCGGTGAAGATCCCGCACGCGGTCGCCCCCGCCGCGAGCGCCTGACGCGCCCGCTCCGGGGTGTCGATCCCGCCGGTGGCGATGAGCTCGAGCCGATCGCCGAAGCGTTCGCGCACCCGGTGCACGTTCTCGAGCGTGGTGGCGAAGAGGGCGGGGCCGGAGAGGCCCCCGGTTCGCTGCGACAGGCGGGGCTCGTCCACCCGGCGGGTGTTGCCGTAGTTGACGATCGTGATGCCGGCATCGAGCGCGGCCGGGATCGTGATCTCCTCGTTGGTCTCGCGAAAGTCGGGCGAGATCTTGACGATCACCGGCTTGCGGGTGGCCGCCCGCACCGCCCGGAACACGTCCTTCAGCTCGTGGGGCCGCGTGGACCAGCCGTAGACCAGCTTGGTGTTGGGGGAGGAGATGTTGAGCTCGACCAGATCCCCGAACTCCTGGAGGCCCTCGACCACCCGCACGTAGTCCTCCGCCGATTCACCCGCCGCCGCCACGATGAGCGGGACGCGGTGCGGCAGCCCGGCCAGCGCCCGCCGGTACGCTTCGAGGCCGGGATTCTTGAACCCGTTGCAGTTGACGAGCCCGGGGCCCTCGGCGGTCTCGATGCGCACCAGGTTCGGCTCCGGATGCCCGGGGCGCGGCCCGGGTGTGATGCTCTTCGCGGTCACCGCGCCCCAGCCGAGGCCCATGGCGCGGCGCAGGATCGCGGTGTCGTAGTACATCGACGACAGGATCAGCGGATTCGGGAGCCGCACCCCGCCCAGCGTGATCGCCAGGCGCGGATCCGTGTTGCGGAAGAGGCCGAGGCGATCGAGCGGAACGTGCCGGAGGCCCCACTGGCCGATCGCGATCGCAACGCGCTCGGGCATGCGGGCCAGCACGCCGCGGTAGAGCGCACGGTAGAGCAGATCGACGGCGCCGACCATGTCGTGACCAGCGCGCATGATATCCTACAAAGCATGCCGCAGGACAGCACGCGCCGGCTGCTCCGGGAGTTCGGGGTCGCGGTCACCGCCTTCGAGGACGCGGTCGAGGCCGGACAGGGCGAGGCCGCGAAGAAGGCCGAGGCCGCGCTGCGCGAGCACCTGAAGGGGCTGATCGAGCTCGTGGAGCGCCTGTCCGAGCAGGCCGCCAAGCTCTAAGCCGCGCCGGTGCCGGCCCGGCGAATCGTCTCGCTCATCCCCAGCATCACCGAGATCCTCTTCGCGATCGGCGCGGGCGATCGCGTGGTGGGCTGCACGATCTACTGCACGCAGCCTCCCGAGGGCGTCGCGACGAAGACCCGCGTCGGCGGCGAGAAGAACCCCAAGCTCGAGCTGATCCGCGAGCTCGGCACCGACCTCGTCATCGCCAACGTCGAGGAGAACGTGCGCGAGCACGTGGAGACCCTAAGGGCCTGGGGCATCCCGGTTCACGTGACCTATCCCCGGACCGTCGCCGACGGCATCCGGCTGGTGGGCGAGCTGGGCGAGCTGCTCGAGGCGGGGGCGCCGGCGCGCGAGCTCGAGGCGGCCCTGCGGGCGCGCTACGACGAGGTGCGGGCCGCCGTGGCGGGGCGGCGGCCGCGGCGCGTGTTCTGCCCGATCTGGCGGAAGCCCTACATGACCATCAACGCCGACACCTACATTCACGACATGCTGGCGGTCTCGGGCGGGATCAACGTGTTCGGCGGCGCCGCGAAGCGCTATCCGGAGGTCACGCTGGACGAGGTCGCGGCCACGAGCCCCGAGGTGATCCTGCTCCCGGACGAGCCGTACCGCTTCCGCCAGGTCCACCAGGCCGACTTCGCTCCGTACCCCGACCTGCCCGCGGTGCGGGACGGCCGGGTGCACCTGGTGGACGGCAAGCTGCTCTCCTGGTACGGCCCGCGGATCGCGGAAGCGCTGCGGGTCCTGCCGCCGCTCTTCGCCTAGCGGCGGCGCTTCGCCGCCTTCTTCGCCTTCGGGCGCGCCGAGCGCGCGGCCTTCTTGGGCGCGGGCGCGCTCGCGGGGCCGTTGAGCTCGAGGATCATCTCGATCTCGACCGGGATGCCCGCGGGGAGCGAGCCCATCCCGACCGCCGATCGCGCGTGCCGGCCGTTCTCGCCGAACACCTCCACCATCAGGTCCGAGAACCCGTTGATGACCTTGGGCTGGTCGCCGAAGCTCTCCACCGCGTTCACCATGCCCAGGACCTTCACGACCCGCTTCACCTTGTCGAGGCTGCCCAGCGCGGTGCGGGCCGAGCCCAGCAGGTTGATGCCGACCTCGCGCGCCACCTTGTAGGCGTCCTCGGTCGACATGTCGCGCCCGACCTTGCCGCGGGTGAGCGGCTGGTCCCCGACGCGAATCGGCCCGTGCCCCGACAGGAAGAGCAGGTTGCCGACACGGACGGCGGGGATGTAGTTGCCCATCGGCTTCGGGGGGTTGGGGAGCTGGATGCCGAGCTCCTTGATCCTGGCTTCTGCGCCCATACGGGTCTCCTCTGAGGGGCGGGGCGAAGGACGGCTATTCGGCGTGCGACGTCACGGCGGACCGCGATTCGGCGTGGCTCGTCCCGACGAAGAAGAACGCGGAGCCGTCGTCGTCGGCGCGCCAGACGATCGCTTCGACGTCCACCGGGGCGGTGTCGGGCGGCTCGAGGCGCAGATGCGCGGCGCTGCCGACCGGCGGAAGCGCGTCGTCCAGCCCGACCTTGATGCCGTGCGCGCACACGTTCACGGCCTGCAGGCGCAGGAAGCGGTCGCCGATCCGTACCGTGACCGGCCACGTTGCCGCCACGCGCGTGTAGCGCCGATGCTCCTGCACGGTCGCGAGTTTCGCATCGCCTCCGGACGTCCACAAGGGCTTTGTGGGGCTTTTTCCGGCGCCCCCGCTCGTGCCAGAATGCGCCATGAGCCCGCCCGCGATCCCATCGCCCGCCGCCACCCTGGTCCTGCTGCGCGACCGGTCCGCCGGCTCCGCCGAGATCCTGATGATCCAGCGACACGGCAAGAGCAAGTTCGCGGCGGGCGACTACGTGTTCGCGGGCGGCAAGGTCGAGGCCGACGACATCCCCGAGGACGTCGAGCGCTTCGTCCGCGGGCTCAGTCCCGACGAGGCCAGCGCCCGGCTCGGGGGCGACCTGGCGCCCCGCAAGGCGCTCGGTTACTGGGTCGGCGCCATCCGGGAGGCCTTCGAGGAAGTGGGCATGCTCCTGGCCTATGACCGGCACGGAGACCTGGTCCGCTTCACCCCGGAGAACCGCGAGCGGTTCGAGGCCTACCGGGCGGCGTGCCAGACCTCGAACCCGGCCTTCTTCACGATGCTGCGGGCGGAAGATCTCACGCTGGCCACCGACCGCCTGACCTACTTCGCGCACTGGATCACCCCGGAGGAGCAGCCGCTGCGCTTCGACACCCGCTTCTTCGCCGCGGTGGCCCCGCCCCAGGACCCGGTGGTGGACGGCCACGAGATCGTGGCCCTGCGCTGGCTGACGCCCGCCGAGGCCATGGACGCCTTCCGGCGGAAGGACATCACCCTGCGCCTGCCCACGATCAAGAATCTGGAGCTGGTGCAGAGCGGCGGCACCCGGGCTGACGAGATCCTGGGCTCGCTGCGCGGCCGCGCGGTGCCCACCATCCGCCCCCGGGTCCTGCAGGTGGACGGCAAGCCGGTCCCGGTCCTCCCCGGCGACCCCCGCTGGTTCTAGTTGGGCGGGGCCTGCTATACTCGCAGTCCATCACGCTCCAGGAGGCCGCTCCGATGCGAATCGACCACTTGGCCGTTCAGGTCGCCCCCGAGGACGTCGAGCTCAGGAAGTCCTGGAAGCGCGAGAGCATCTCCCCCGAAGGCTGGCTGATCCCGCTGCCCGGGGACTGCGTGGCCGAGTTGGACGAGGTCGCCGCCCGGGTCCGGGCCACGCCCGGCCCGGTGGATACCCTGGACCCCGCCGACTTCTCCCTGCGTGCCTGCACCGCGGTCATGGCGTCGGTGCGGGCCAAGCTCGAGACCGATACCGGTCTCGCGGTGGTGGATCGCTTCCCGGTCGAGCGGTACAGCCAGGCCGAGAATCTCGCCATCGGCTGGCTGCTGGCCGCAATGCTCGGCCAGGTGGTCGCGCAGAAGGCCAACGGTACCCGCCTCTACGACGTCAAGGACTCCGGCCAGGCGCTGGGCTACGGGGTGCGCCGCTCGGTGACCAACCTGGGCCAGCCCTTCCACACCGACGGCGGCTGGCTCTGGAAGGCGCCCGCCTTCGTGGGCCTCTTCTGCCTCGAGTCGGCGATGGAAGGTGGGCTGAGCCGCTTCGTGAGCCTGGTCACCGCGCACCATGAGCTGCGGCGACGCCAGCCCGACCTGCTCGCGCGGCTCTACCAGCCGTTCGACTGGGACCGACAGGGTGAGCACGCGCCGGACGCCCCGCGCGTGAGCCGCCAGCCCGTCTTCGAGTACGAGCAGGGCACGCTGGCCTCGCGCTACTACGAGGACTACATGCGCAACGGGTCCAAGCTGGCGGGCACGGAGCTCGACGACGAGGGCAGCCGGGCGCTCGAGGCGATGCGGGAGATCGTGGACGACCCGGCCAACTGGGTCGAGTTCCGCATCGAGAAGGGCCAGCTCCAGTACCTGAACAACCGCCAGTTCGCGCACAGCCGGACCGCCTTCGTGGACGCGGGCCCGGGGCAGGGACGCCACATGCTCCGCCTCTGGAACCGCGACGAGGGCTCCTGGCATCTCGAGGGTCGCCCCGCCGCCTGATCGTCGTGCCGCCCGTTGACCCTTGAGACCGCGGTCTACTCCGGGCTGGTGGTAGCGCTCGCGTACTGGGTGCGGGGCATGGCCGGCTTCGGCTCCGGGCTCATCGCGGTGCCGCTCCTGACGCTGATGTGGCCGGTCACCCTCGTGGTGCCGGTGGTGGTGGCGCTGGACTACATGGGGTCGGCCAGCCAGGGCATCGGCAACGTGGACCAGGTGGCCTGGTGGGAGCAGCTCGTGCTCATCCCGTTCATGGTGATCGGCGTCGGGGTGGGGCTCTGGCTGCTCCACGCGGTCTCGACCTCGTTCCTTGCCCGCACCCTGGGCTGCTTCGTCATCGCCTACGCGATCTACCAGATGCTGCCGCTGCCCGAGCTGCGGGGCTCCCGGGTGGCCGCGAGCTACTGCGGCCTCCTGGGCGGGCTCGTCGGCACGCTGTTCGGCACGGGCGGGCCCTTCTACGTGATCTACCTGAACCTGCGCGGGCTCGACCGGAGCGTGTTCCGGGCCACCTTCGCGATGAACTTCCTGATCGACGGCGGGGTGCGGCTGGCCGCGTTCGTGGCCGCCGGCCTCTACCATCGCCAGACGCTCGGCTACCTGCTCGCCGCGGTTCCCATCGCGGGGGCCGGGCTCTACGTCGGCGGGCGCATCCAGACCGGGCTCTCGCAGCGCGCCTTCCAGGTCGTGATCCGCGTCCTGCTCCTGACCAGCGGCCTGGCCCTGCTCCTCAAGCGATAGGAGACGCAATGAGACGCATCGCGTTCCCCGTGCTCGTGATCTTGACCCTGGGGCTCCCGGCCGCGCCGGCGGCCGCGCAGGAGAAGTACCCGTCGCGCCCGATCGACTTCGTGGTCACCTGGGGTGCGGGCGGCGGCGCCGACGCGATGGCGCGGCAGCTCGGCTCCCTGAGCCAGCCGCTGCTCGGCGTCGCTCTGCCCGCCTCGAACGTGCCGGGCGCCTCGGGCAATACCGGGCTCGCCCAGGTCCTGTCGGGCAAGCCCGACGGCTACACACTCGCGACCTACATCCAGGACACGCTCATGACGCTGCCCATGGGCCTGGCCCGCTACAAGGTCGACGACCTCGAGTGGATCACGCGCACGCAGGTGGCCGACTCCTTCCTGTTCGTGCGCGCCGACGGCCCGTTCAAGACGATCCAGGAGCTGTTCAAGCACGCGGAGGCCAATCCGGGCAAGCTGCGCGTGGCCTCCACCGGCTTCGGCACCGTGGACGACGTGACCGTGAAGTTCCTCGGCAAGCGCGGGTACCAGATGATCACGGTGCCGTATCCCAAGCCGGGCGAGCGGTACGCGGCGGCGCTCGGCGGGCACACCGAGGTGCTCTACGAGCAGGCCGGCGACGTGCTCCAGTACCTCAAGGCCGGCCAGCTCCGGCCGCTGATCATCTTCGCGGAGCGGCGCCATCCCGCCTTTCCCGACGTGCCCGCCTCCAGAGAGCTGGGGCTCGACATCACGCTGCCCCAGTTCCGCGGTGTGGTCGCGAGGAAGGGCACGCCGCCCGACCGCGTCAAGATCCTGGCCGACGCTTTCCAGAAGGCGATGGAGACGGCCGAGTGGAAGAAGTTCGCCGAGGAGTGGTACTTCCGTCCCGACTCCTACCAGGGCACCGCGGACTTCACGAAGTGGGTCGGCGGCGAGGTGGCCACGCTGGAGCGGCTCGTGAAGGAGTTCGGCCTGCGGCAGTAGCATGGGCTCGCGCGCGCGGGTGACCGCCCTGCTGGCGGCGGTGGTCGGCTCGGGGCTGCTCTTCGCGGCCACCTGGCCGCTCGACGCCATGGTGCCGCGCGGCCAGCTCGGTCCCGGCTTCTGGCCGCGCCTCGTCCTGATTGGCCTGGCGGTGGCCTGCCTGCTGAAGCTGCGGGAGGAGCGCCGCGCCGGATCGGGCGACGCGGCGTCCCCGGAGGCCCTCGCGCGCGTGTCCGCCGCGCGGCTCGCGCTCGGCATGGCCTGCATCCTGGCCTACGTGGTCGCGGCGCCGCAGCTCGGCTTCCCGGTGGCCACCGCCGCGTTCATCGTGACCTTCATGGTGGTGGCGGGCGCCCGGGGCCGGGTGGGCATCGCGGCCACCGCGGTCCTGGGCACCGTCGTCCTCCTCTACACGTTCATCAAGCTCGTGTACCTGCCGTTCCCCAAGGGCGCCGGCCCCTTCGAGCAGGTCACCCTGGCGCTCTACCGCGCCCTCGGGATCTTCTGAGCCCCGCGCGTGATCGAGAGCCTCGTCGGGCTGGGCACCGGTTTCCAGCACGCGCTCCAGCCGCTGAACCTCGGCATGATCGCGCTCGGCCTGGTCATCGGCATCCTGGCCGGCGCGCTGCCCGGCATCACGATGCTCAACTCGATCGTGCTGGTGCTGCCGTTCACGTACCTCATGGGCATCGTCCCCGCGCTGCTGCTGATGATCGGGGTGTACTGCGGCGGCGTCTTCGGCGGCTCGATCACCGGCATCCTCTTCAATATCCCGGGCGATCCCATGAACGTGCCCACCACGTGGGAGGGCTACCAGCTGAGCCAGCAGGGCCGTACCCAGTACGCGCTCGGGCTGGCCATCATGTCCTCCGCGGTGGGCGGGCTGGTGAGCGCGCTCTTCCTGGCCTTCTTCGCGCCGCCCTTCGCGCGCTTCGCGCTCACCCTGTCGAGCGTCGAGTTCTTCTCGGTGGTGCTCTTCGGCCTCGCGGGAGTCTCGGTGCTGAACCAGGCCTCGCTCCCCGCCGCGCTGATCTCGCTCTTCGCGGGCATGTTCCTGGGCACCATCGGCACCGAGGCCCAGTACGGGGTGGAGCGCTTCGTCTTCGGCGTGCCGTTCCTCACCACCGGGGTGGACTTCGTCACCGTGCTGATCGGCCTCTTCGCCATCGGCGAGGTGCTGGAGCAGATCGTCACCGCCGCCTCGGGCGCGACCGTCCCGCGCGGCAAAGGCCAGGCGGTCCCTCGTCTGCCGCTGCTCGACCTCTGGCCGCTGCGCGGGCCGCTGGCTCGCGGCACGGCGGTGGGCATCGCGGTGGGCGGCCTCGCGGGGGCGGGGGCCACCGTGTCGTCCTTCGTGTCCTACGGTCTCGAGAAGCAGTTCTCGAAGACGCCCGAGCTCTTCGGCCGCGGCCACGCGGGCGCGCTCGTCGCCTCGGAGAGCAGCGTGAACGGCTCCACCGGCGGCGCCATGATCCACCTGCTCACCCTCGGCATCCCGGGCAGCGCGGCCACCGCGGTGATGATGGGCGCGTTCCTCATCCACGGCATCCAGCCCGGGCCGCTGCTCTTCACCAAGCAGCCCGAGCAGGTCTACACGCTCTTCGCCGGGATGATCCTCGCCAACATCCTGATGGTGGCCTTCGGCTTCCTGGCCGCGATGTGCTTCGCCACGCTGATGCGGGTGCCCGCCCCGATCCTCAACACCCTGATCGTGGTCTTCTGCTTCATCGGAGCCTTCGCGCTCCGCAACGACATGGCCGACGTCTGGCTCACCATGCTGTTCGGTGTCCTCGGCTTCTTCATGCGCCGCTACGACCTGCCGATCCCGCCGCTGGTCATGGGCGTGATCCTGGGCCCGATGGCCGAGCAGTACTTCCTCACCAGCATGGTCTCGCACGGCAACGACTTGACCGTGTTCGTGACGCGGCCGGTGAGCGCAATCATCTTGGGCCTGGCGGCGCTGCTGGTGCTGGCCCCATCGCTCAGGCGGCTCCGCCGCGGCTAGGAGAGCTCCTTCAGCTCCGCCTCGGCCTGCGTGACCCAGTACCGCATCTCCATCTCGCCGAACAGCGTCTCCGCCGTCGTGAGGTGCTCCCCCGCTTCCTGCCGCGAGCCCGCGCGCCGATAGACCGCCCCGAGCCCGAGGTGGCAGTGGGCCACGAGCGGGCGCTGGCCCAGCGCCTCGGCCAGATCCAGGGCCTGGCGATAGTGCTCCTCCGCGGTATCGACCTTGACGCGGTCGGGATGGGCCGCGATGTCGCCGAGCAATCGCAGGAGCCGCCCCTCCACCTCCCGTTCCCCCAGTTGCCGAGCCGCCGCGAGTCCTTCCTGGGCGATCCTGGTCGCGTCGGCGAGCCGCCCGTCGAGGAGGTACGCCCCGCCGAGAGCCGCGGCGTAGCCGGCCCACCCCGACCACCTCCGATTGCGCTCGGCGACGCCGCGGGCGGCGTCCTCCATCAGGGCGACCCCCTCGGCCCGGCGGCCGGTCCCGTGGTACGCCACGCCCAGCGCCCAGGCGAAGTCGTGGAGCAGCAAGGGCATCTCTCTCGTCCGGCAGAGATCGAGGCCGCGCTCCAGCGGAGCCACGGCGCCGGCAAAGTCGCCCTGATCGAGCTTGAGGGTACCGAGGCCGATGAGGGGGAAGAGAAGCGTCCAGACGTGCCCCGCCTCCTCCGCGATCTGCATCGCCTCGCGGAGACGCCCGAACGCCTCGGGGAAGCGCCCGAGTACCCCGAGCGCGTAGGCAAGCGTCCACCGCGCGGACGAGCCGATGATGGAGGTCTGACCGAATCGCTCCTGTCTCCGGTCCTCCGGGATCAGCGCGATCGCGGCCTCGCAGTGCCGGACGCCCTCGCGGCACTCGCCTCGCACCACGTACGCCGCGCCAAGATACCAGTTGGCGACCACCTGGAGGGCGACGTCTGCCTGCGATTCGCCGATGGCCAGGGCGCGACGTCCGGTCTGGAGCGCCGCCGCCAAACTACCGGCGTGCACCAACTGCATCGCCTTGTAGTTCAGGGCGTGGCCGAGGCGACGCTGGTCGGAGACGGCCTCCGCGAGGACTTCGGCCTCGTCGAGGAGGGCCCTGATCCGTCCAAACTCGCCGAGCGGCATGAGCGCGGTGCGGAGGTCGAAGCGGATGTCGAGGGCCTCGGCGATCGTGTCGGGATGCTCGGGCACCCTCTGGAGCGCGTCGAGTGCCTGGTCGAGGCAAGCGGCCGCCTCGCGGTGGGCCGAGCGCAGGAAGGCCTTGGCTCCGGCCTGACGCAGATAGCGCACCGCCTTGTCCCATACCTCGCCCTGCCGCGCGTGGTGTGCCAGCCGCTCAACGTGCTCGACGAGGCGATCGGCATACAGGCGCTCGATGGCGGCCGCCACCGCGGCGTGCAGCGCGCGCCGGCGCTCCACCAAAAGGCCCGCGTAGGCCACGTCGTGAGTCAGCGCGTGCTTGAAGGTGTACTCGAGATCCGGGAAGAGCTGCGTCTCGTAGAGGAACTCCGCTTCCTGCAGATGGGCGAGACCGCGCCGCAAGGTCTCCTCGGGCTGCTCGACGATCGCCGCCAGGAGCGCATACGGCACGACCTTGCCGATCACGGACGCCGCTTGCAGGAGCTGCTTCTCCTCGGCCGGCAGCCGGTCGATCCGAGCCGCCAGGATCGCCTGTACCGTGGCCGGTACCCGCAGCGCGTCCACCGGCCGCGTCAGCCGGTACGACCCTCGCTCACCGGCGAGCGCCCCCGTCTCCACCAGCGTCCGCACCGTCTCCTCCAGGAAGAACGGGTTGCCCCGCTTCACCAGCATCTCCTTCAGCGGAATCAGCCCAAGGTCCGGCCCGAGGAGGGCCGCCAGCAGCTCCGCCGCGCTCTCGGCGGGCAGGGTGTCGAGCCGGAGCTGGGAGTAGGCCGTCTTGCTGCCCCAGCGGTGCTCGTACTCGGGCCGGTAGTTCACCAGGAGCAGGAGGCGAGCGGAGCCCAGGCTCTCCACCAGGTTGTCG